>JAYVEZ010000305.1:0-7643 GCA_043773645.1 Cytophagales bacterium | reverse complement strand
TTACGCCAAGCGCAAAGGCCCTTTTTTCAATCTCAGCCAATTCTTCCTTTGAAAATCCTCCAGTATTTACCGTTAGGGTATGGACTTCATAGCCGAGGTCCTTTGATAGGTAAATGGCGCAATAGGAGGTATCAAGTCCGCCACTAAAGGCGAGTACTACTTTCTTTTTCATAACTGGTTTAAGGTCCCTTCCTGAGCCGAGAGGTTAGCATTCATATATTAAGGTGCTTGCCGGTATTCTGACTACCAGAAAAACAGGAAACTGAGGATTGAACTCCTTTTGTCGTCTCCTTCTCCTTCTTTCTTGCGCCAGCCTTTTAGCATCACAAACTGCTTAAAGTGCACCCAACGCTCAAACAATTTGAAGTTTTGAGCAAACTGCCGGCGGGGTTTGTGGCGCAGGGGTTTCCGAAGGGAGTCCGTCGAAATCACTTCGACTTTAGGCTGCTGTGCTGCCTTTTCAACTGGATCGTACAACATGGCCGTACACATGCAGTTCTTCCGATCCTTGCTCATGAGGATGTCATAGTTGACACAACTCTTGCAACCTGACCAGAATTTATCATCACTGGTGAGCTCGGAATAGGTAACAGGCTCATATCCGAGATCTGAGTTAATCTTCATGACCGCCAGGCCGGTGGTCAGTCCAAAAATCTTAGCCTCTGGGTAACGCTTCCTTGATAAGGCGAAGACGGTGCGTTTAATTTCCGTGGCAACACCTGTCTTGCGAAAAGCGGGCGACACGATGAGGCCGGAATTGGCGACATATTTCTCGTCTTCCCAGGCCTCAATATAGCAGAACCCTACCCAGCTGCCATCCGCAGTAAGGGCAATCACTGCTTTGCCCTCGTCCATTTTCATTTGAATGTAGTCTGGCGAACGCTTGGCGATGCCCGTTCCGCGTGCTTTGGCCGATTCTGCCATCTCAAGGGTGATGGTCTCGGCATATTTTTTATCATCAGGAGTTGCCTCCCGGACTATTATTTTCTCGTCCACTTGTGAATTGTTGATATGATCAAAAAACCTTAAAAAATGCAGACAGCGCTTCCACCGGGGCGGAATCGCGACTCAATCAGGAAAGTTGAGTATCAAATACGAATCTGCCTTCGGAAACTTCTGATCACCATGGGGAGTGAGATGAACCAGCTGCGCAGGAGGCTGTCGTAATAGCCTGAGAACGCTGCAAGGGTGAAGTTGTTTTTCAAATTCGTTGTTCGAAGTTTATAGAGCGTTATGACGTCTATGAAAGTTTTCACAAAAATAAATGATAAATAACTTACAATACCAATATTCGCTCAACGAATTTCATAAGAAAAAGATTTCATTGTAAAGTATTCCTTGAAGCAAGCTACCTTGCAACCCTTGCCTCATGGAAGAATTTCTTCACCACTACGGATACATTGCCCTTTCGATCGGAACATTTCTGGAAGGTGAGACTGCCATTCTGGTTGCCTCATCGTTGGTGCACAGCGGCTTCTTTTTCGGCCCTTACACCATCTTTTTCGGCTTTTTCGGTTCTTTTCTCAGCGACTGGCTCTACTTTCTCATCGGTCGGATCAATGGCAAATATTTCCTCGACAAGCGACCTAAACTCAAGGCAAGACTTGAACCTACCCAGCGCTTTTTCAAGACTCACCGGTTGCAGATCCTTTTCAGCTACCGTTTTCTGTACGGATTTCGAATCATCCTGCCCCTCATGATTGGCATGAGCGATATCAAGCCGCTGCAGTTTCTGGTCTACAGCATCCTTGCCGGTCTCATGTGGGCCGGCACCGTAGGAGCCACAGGCTATGTTGCCGGACTCCTCTTCGACCTTACTCCTCAGTCATTCGAACAAAATGTGCTGTACGTCGTGCTGGGGTTTGCCTGCTTCGGAATGCTTGTCGGTTTTGGAGTCAAGCGATTTGCTGAGAAAGAGATCGGTATCTAGGCGCGAGCCATCCCTCACAAAAGGGGAGGTTTGACCCTCACCATCATTCATACCTTAACGTGTTTGCCGGGTTTGTCATCGCCGCTTTGATTGTTTGGGTGCTCACCGTAACAAGTGCCACCAAAATGGCGAGCAAGGCCGCAACCACATATACCAAGAGATTCATGTCTATGTGGTAGGCAAAGCTTTTGAGCCATTGGCCCATCAGGATCCAGGCGATCGGCCAGGCGACCAGGTTGGCCATAACTATCAGGATGATAATCTCCTTTGAAAGCAATAAAAGGATGTGCGGCACAGAGGCACCAAGAACTTTCCGTACCCCAATTTCCTTGACTCTTTGCAACGTATTGAAGGTCGCTAGCCCGAACAAGCCCAGGCAGGCAATAAATATTGCCAGCGCAGAGAAGACGGTGAAAAGTTGTCCTTGCTTCTGCTCAGTTTCATATAGTTTTTGATATCGGTCGCTGATGAACTGATAGTCGAATGGCCGGTTGGGTAGAAACTCCTTCCATATTTTCTGCAGGTGCTCCAGGCCAGTCTGCATGTTGTCACCGGCAATTTTAACGCTCATGTTATTATACGAACCTTTGCCTATGAAGAAAATCATGGGAATAATTTCCTGATGCAGGGATTCAAAGTGGAAATCCTTGACGACTCCGATGAGTTTACCCTTTGTTCCTCCATATTGGAAGTCTTTGTCAATGCCCTCTCCGTTGGATTTCCCTCCGATCTTTCTCACCGCTGCCTCATTGATGATAAAGGCGAGCGAGTCATCCGACGGAATTGATTTAGAGAAACTCCTCCCTGCGGCGATCCCGATGTTGTAGGTATTGAAAAATTCATAATCGACCGCGACGTATTTCATTCCCACCCCGGAGTTTACGAGACTATCACCTTTCATGACACTTGCTTCTCCCTGTGAATCCAGCAGCCTCCCCGTTGGCAGGCGGGAGGAGAGGGTCACATCCTTGATGGAAGAAGACCTCACCAGCTCGTTGTAGAAGGAATCATAACCTTCCCTCAGCTCATAGTAAAATGGGAGTGTCACAACTTTGTCCTTGTCAAATCCGAGGTCACGCGAATTCAGGAATTTAAGCTGTTCGAGGGTAATGGCCGTGGCAACGATCAGCACAATGGAGATGGAAAACTGAGTGATGACGAGTGTTCTTCGAATTCCTCCCTTCCCCTTTACCGAACCCTGTTGACCTTTGAGTACAAGGGCGGGCTTAAATGAAGAGATGACAAAAGCAGGATAGGCTCCTGCGAGAATTCCAACGCCTAGTGCAAACAATACCAACCCCAGAAGGATTGGCCAATTGCTTATAAAATTCAGGGTGAGGGATTTGTGCGTAAAATCGTTGAGCCATCCCAGTGTCATGACTGAAAACCCTATCGCAAGCACCAGCGCGAACATGGCCACCAGCATAGATTCACCGAGGTACTGAAAGATGAGTTGGTTTCTATTGGCGCCTACTGCTTTGCGCATCCCCACTTCTTTCGCGCGCTTGGTTGCCCGGGCGGTGGAGAGGTTTACAAAATTGAAACATGCAATGAGTATGATAAAGAGGCCGATGACGCTCATCATGTAAACATTATTCATGTTTCCATTGACTTCCAATTCATCATCCAGGTGAGATCGCAGGTGTATATCCGTTACTTTTTGAAGGAAAATGGTAGTTCTTCTGGATGCTATGAAATCGGGTGGCGCACCGAAGTTGGCCTTTGCATAGGGACCATAATGCTTATTCAGAAAATCGGGGAAGCGGGCCTCTAATTTACCGGGATCACTGCCCTCGTCGAGCAAGACATAAGTACTGAAAGCATTGTTTCCCCAGCTGGTTTCAAGATTTTTTCTGCCGTACAGGGCGCTGTCATACAATGTGCTGAAGGAAATCATGAATTCCGGGTGCCAATGGGATTCAGGCGGGAAGTTCTTGAAGATACCCGTTACCTCAAGATCAAGGAGCCTCCCGCCTTTGAGATGCTTGCCAATGATGTCGGTGCTCTCAAAATATTTTAGCGCTGCATTTTCTGAAAGCATGACGGTGGAGGGCCTTTCAAGTGACACGGCCGGATTGCCCGATACCACGGGGATATCAAAAATTTTGAAAAGGTCTGGTTCAGTGATGAAGACTTCATTCTCGGTGGCAATTTTTGTCCGCTGACCATTTTCTTCGATGGCCATGACCAGGTCGTTTTGAAAGGTCCTCGCCATGACTTCAATCTCTCCAAAGTCATTCTTAAGCAAGGGGCCAAAGGGAGGTGCCACAGTGGCAAGATGAAGATTGGAAGCTCCTTCCGGGTTGAGAAAATTGCGGGTGACCCGGTAAATGCGGTCGGCCTTACCATGATATCGGTCGTAACTCAACTCATCGGTGACGAACAAGTAAATCATTAAGGCAGCGGACATGGCCAGCGCCAAGCCTGCAATATTGATGAAGGCGGTAAGTTTGTTTCTGAAAATACTCCGAAGAGCTGTTTTAAGATAGTTTTGAATCATATCGATGGGCTATTGGGAAGAAGACTCTTGATTTTTATGTTCGTTACCGAAAAGACCAATAAGTTTTACAACGGATGCATGCAGTTGAGGCAGGTCTACTTACTCCAAATTCATTCCAACAAATGGACGGTCAATAAGAGTGGAATTAGAGCATTTCGGACTCAAGTCCGTCCTAAAACGATCAAACCATGTTCGGTGGCGGACTATCCCGCAAGGTCACCGATGACTTTTCAAGCGGACCGGTGTGGCAGGTTGGGTAGCGTCACAATGAATTTTGCCCCCTTGCCGTATTCGGAATGCACGGTGATGGTACCTCCGATTTTGTAAATGGCCTCCTTGACAATGTACAAGCCCAATCCCGAGCCTTCGGAATTGGAGGAGGCACGGTAAAACATGTCGAATATTTTTCCTTCCGCCCCTTGTGGGATTCCTTCACCATTGTCGCACACCCGAATTTCAGCAGACTGGTCGTTGGACGTAATGCGCACTTCAACAAATGGGTCTGGCTTTCGGAGGTCCGCATATTTAATTGCATTCGAGAGCAGATTATTCAGAATGATATCCAATCGGCTGGTATCTGTATGAAAATTTCCTTTTTGGTCAATGGAAATCACCCTTCTGATCCTGCTCACATTGTCCATGAATTGCAGTTGTTCAACAATTGCCTGGACCTGATGATCAAAGTTCACAGGATTTGAATCGATCTGTAGCCGTGTGTTGCGCGAATGGTTCACGATGTCTTTGATGAATCGGTCGAGGCGGAGCAGGCTCTTCTCCTGCATGTCGAGCAGGTGGTCCATGTTGTCTTTGTTCTTCTCCAGCCTTGCTACTTCGATCAAACCAAGCAAGGAGGAAATGGGTGCTCTCAAATCATGGGAAGCACTGTAGACAAAGCGGTCGAGTTCCGCATTGATCTTGATAAGATCTTCATTTCGTTCCAACAGTGCCTGTCGTGTGGCGATGCGCTCAGTGATATCGCTTTCAATTGCCACAAACTGAACCAGTCGGCCAGTGGAATCATGAATGGGCTGAACTTCGATGGAGACCCAGAATGGTTTGCCGGCTTTGGTATAATTGATGATCTCAACGTCTTTGAATCCTAGTCCCGCTTTGATTTGGCTTCGGATAAAGTCTGCAACACTTTTGTCTGTTTCGGGTCCTTGCAAATACCGACCCGGTTTTTTTCCGTGCAGGTCTTCCAGGGTGAAGCCTGTAACACGGGTAAAGGCAGGATTGACCCATTCAATTTTGCCCTCATGGTTACCCAGCAAAACCATGTTCGTCGTGGCATTGGCAACCATGGCCAATTGTCTGTTTTCATTTTCTGATCGCTTCCGCTCGCTCACGTCGCGCACGATGGCCTGTATTTGTACCTCCCCTTCGAGGTCAATCCGGTTAAGAGACACTTCGGCCTCGAAGGGCGTGCCATCATAGCGAATGTGTCGCCATTCGAAAAACTGCGGTTGATTGTTCAGTGTAGCATTGATTCTTTCCATGGCCGCATCTTCCGACAGCCGCCCATCAGGTTGGGTGAGGGGCGAGAACCTATAGGGGGTCTGACCGACAATTTGATCTTTCCGGCACTCAAAAATCCGGAGGGTGGCTTCATTGCAGTCGATGAACGTCTTATTGTTCATGGTAAAAATGGCATCATGGGCCGAATTAAAGAGTGTCCGCAGCCGGAACTCACTCTTGCGGACAATTTCTGAAGCCTTCTTGTTTTCTGTAATGTCAAAGGAAACACCGATGATACATTTTACTTTTCCATTTGAATCCAGCACGGGAGAAAAGCTGGTGGAGAAAATCCGTCCATCCACCGCGATCTCGGTAGTCATGGACTCACCTTCAAGTGCCCTTTCAATGGTTTGAAGGAGGAGAGGCTCATCATTGAATAAATCGTACACGGACAACCCGGATGCCCGGCCTGGCCTGATGCCAAACGAGGCAAGATCAAAGCCTCTGGAATATGTGAGCACCCCTTCTTCGTCTATCAGAAAGGTTTCAACGGAGCCTGGTGAAGGCAACGGTGTACTATTTTTGGAATATTCAGCGGTACTATGATCTCCCTTTCGTTTCATTCAGGATACAATCGAGGCGATTACTGATGCCTATCAAAGTTACCCTTAATTGCGGTATTTAATGTCGCCCGTTTTTCATTTTCAAAAAACTATCCGCGTTGCTGCTGAACTGTTTCAACCGCTAGTTGGCTACCTTTGGTGACGATCGTATGCGAAAATACCAGGTACTTATATTGTTGTTGATTTGGTCAGTCCAATCCCTGGCCCAGGGAGATTCCTCCCGGACTCAACGCATCGGATTAAGCTACTTGAGTGAAGGTGGATTTTATCCGGGTTTTGCTTTTAACTACGAACAGAAGCTCCTCGCCAACCAATCTTTTCAGCTCTTGCTGGCAGCCAAAGCCGGAGCTTATTTCCATTATCAAAATCATACGGGTATTTTTCTAATGGTTCAATCCGGCCAACGTTTTAGGATTCATAAAAAACTTTACTTCGAACACTTCCTGGGTGTCGGCTACTTACAATCTTTCCTGAACGGTGGTGATGCGTATTATGTGAATGCCGCAGGTCAGGTACAAAAAACAAACAGCACCGGCAATGGTCACTTCATGCCTTCGATCAGCTTTGGCTTGAGCTATGACCACCCAAAAGGTCAGCATCCTTTTATGGTCTTTGTTCGCCCGATGGTATTTTGGCAAATTCCATTTAATGAAGCTTCGTTGGTTCAATACGCTTTTGAAATTGGCACCTTATTCAAATTGAAAAAATGAGAATGCTCGGCTTCATGGCAATCCTCTTTTTGGCACTTTCGTGTCATGACGATCCTTACCGAGACGGCGATTTTTTCTTTTTGGTGAACAAGAATGCGAGCATGCCGGTGACGGTCCGGGGCAACAAAGGCTCCGGTATTTTTATTCTCTTTATCCATGGTGGTCCGGGTGGCTCCGCACTTCAGAAGGTTGGGTTGCCAGCGTTCAATGACCTGGAGAAATCCTATACCACCGTCTTCTGGGACCAACGAGGTTCGGGATCTTCCCAGGGCAACAGTTCTGAAAGTCTTTTAACCCTCACCCAGTTTGTGGAAGACCTTGACAAATTGGTTGACCTGCTTCGTTCGAAGTACGGCGCGCCTGAAATATTCCTCATGGGGCACAGCTGGGGAGGTTGTCTCGGTACGGCCTATCTTCTTGATCCT
>JAYVEZ010000304.1:0-16719 GCA_043773645.1 Cytophagales bacterium | reverse complement strand
GGCGATCAACAGCAACGTGCCGGAAGAGTCCCTGTACAAGATGTTCAACTTTACACTGCGCTCGAACCTCCACATCCGCAAACTAGCTTTGTACGTTTTTGATGAGCAGTGGAATTGCAAGGTCAATTTCGGTTCTAAAGCCAATTTCCTGAAATCCCAGCTGGATGACCGTTTCCACCTGATCAAGCAGGTACACCGATTATCCGAATTTGATGGGGAATGCGATTTCCATGAATTTGATCTCGTCATCCCGGTCGCCCACCAAAGTGATACCCTGGCGGTTGTTTTTATCGGTGGACTGGAGTCCAGCAAACTGAACAACGACTACGAAGACAGCATCAAGTTCATCCAGGCGCTGAGCAACATTATCATTGTGGCGATCGAAAATAAGAAACTCGCCCGCAAGCAACTGGACCAGGAAGCATTCCGAAAAGAGTTGGAAATTGCCAGCGATGTACAGCAGTTCCTGTTTCCTGATAAACTGCCCAACACAGGTCACCTGAAAATGGCCGCAAGCTATCTGCCACATGACATGGTGGGTGGTGACTACTATGACTACGTGCCAATCAATAAGAATCAATTCTTATTGTGTGTTGCTGATGTGAGCGGAAAGGGGATCGCTGCGGCGTTGATGATGTCGAACTTTCAGGCTTCCCTCCGGACCTTGCTGCGACAAATGCCAAACTTGTCTGAGATCGTGGAGGCCCTGAATTATCAGGTGCTCGAAAGCGCCAAAGGCGAGCGTTTCATCACATTCTTCGGGGCCATTTACGATATCAATCTTAAAACATTGGTGTATGTCAATGCAGGGCACAATCCTCCTTTTTTGTGGAACAAGAAACATGGAGTTCGATTGTTGGAAGATGGCTGCACCGTGCTGGGAGCCATGCATCCACTGCCTTTCCTCAAGGAAGGATTTGTTACTGACCTTGATGACTTTGTCTTATTCTGCTATACGGATGGATTGACCGAAACAATCAATGAAAAGGGAGAGGAGTTTGGCCAAGCATCTCTTATGGAATATTTTGAGGCCAACCATTACAAGGACCTGAACACCATGCATCAGGATATCATTGTAAAACTGGATGGTTTTAAAGGAAAGAACAGCTACCGGGATGATATCACAATGCTTTCGTGTCGGGTGGAATAGATCGATCAATTGAAAAATAAGAATTACGAATTACGAATTAAGAATTGCATGGTAGACTTTTTTCGTAGCCCTTCCTTTCTTCCCTGGCTCTACCCACAGCTTACCTGGCGAATAAAGACTGATGCCAAAGAACTCTACCTGACCTTCGACGATGGGCCGGTGCCGGGGCCAACCGAATTTGTGCTTGGGCAATTGGCAAAATTCAATGCCCCCTCGACGTTCTTTTGTATCGGTGATAATATTGCGAAACACCCTGACGTATTCCGGCAGGTGATCGCAGGTGGTCATGCCATCGGCAATCACACCTTCAATCACCTCAGT
Source organism: Cytophagales bacterium (assembly GCA_043773645.1). Classification (GTDB taxonomy): domain Bacteria; phylum Bacteroidota; class Bacteroidia; order Cytophagales; family Cyclobacteriaceae; genus ELB16-189. Next base: position 15,248 of record JAYVEZ010000304.1, on the reverse strand, counting down.
GGCTGGAGCACACGCACCCCAGACTACCTTGACAACATTGCCCAATGTCAGGATCAAATAGATAGACTGGCTGTCAATGGTACGTTAGGAGCACCCAAACTCTTTCGCCCACCTTACGGAAGAATCACACGAAACCAGATTAAGGCCATGGGACAGCACAACATTATCATGTGGGATGTCCTTACCCATGACTATGCCAGGAGCTTACCGGCTGAAAGGTGTTTAAGAGGGTCCATCGCGGCGACCCGGACGGGATCAATCATCGTCTTTCACGACAGTTTCAAGGCAAAGAAGAATATGGAGTATGTGTTGCCCCGTTTTCTTGATCATTTTGCCAGCCTCGGCTATTCATTCAAATCCCTCCATTGAATTCCTGATCTTTACTCCCTGAATCCCCGGGATGAAAAAAGTGCTAGTGTGTCCGCTTGATTGGGGCTTGGGCCATGCCACCCGATGCATTCCAATTATTTGGGAACTTCAAAAGCGTGGAATGGAAGTTATCATCGCATCCTCAGGGGCTTCGCTTGCATTGCTTAAACTCGAATTTCCACCCTGCATATTTTTTGAGTTGCCCGCATACCAGCCGGAATACCCAAGGGGTCATTCGATGGTATTCAAAATAATTGTGCAGATGCCAAAATTCCTAGGGGCCATCCGGGCTGAACATCAAATGGTTGAACAAATAGTTCGGGATCAGGGCATCGATGTAATTATTTCTGATAACCGCTACGGGTGCTGGTCCGGAAAAATCCGTTCGATCTTTCTGACGCATCAGGTAAAGATACCCATGCCTGTAGGGTTCGGGTGGTCTTCATCCTGGGTAAACTATTATTCCCGTCGCGCCATTCAACAATTTGCAGAGGTCTGGATACCGGATCAACCAGGAAGTGGATTGACTGATTATTTTATGTCGGATGATGTCCACAATATTCGGTACATCGGTTGGCTTTCGCGGTTTGAGGCCCGGCGGGGAGTGGCCAGAAAATATGAAATCGTAGCCCTGGTGTCAGGACCTGAACCGCAGCGTAGTATCTTTGAAGGAAAGATAAGCAGTCAGTTGTTGGAATTGGGTTTAAAGGCATTGCTGGTAGCCGGCGAACCGCAGCGACCGTATCGTACCATGGAAGGATGTTTGGAGCGGGTGAATCATTTGGGCGGCCAGGAATTGGAGGATGCAATCCTTTCTTCGGACATCGTCATCAGCCGCAGTGGGTACAGTACGATCATGGATCTTATGGCACTTGGAAAGAAAGCCATTTTCATCCCAACGACAGGACAACCAGAACAACTTTACCTGGCAAAATATTTAGATGAACAGCGCATCGCCGTGGCAATGAACATGAATGACTTTTCCATAAAACTGGCCCTTGAAAAATCTGTAGGCTACCGTGGGCTGACCGGATTTGATCGAAAGGGTAATCTTTTATCAAAGGCCATAGACACCTTACTCCCATGAATCGGTTTTTCAGAAGATTTGGCTATGCTGGAAAAGGACTGCGAACTGCATTTTCAGAACAGTTTAACCTTAAAGTCCATACCCTGGTTGCGATCGTGGTGGTCGCGGCGGGATTCCATTTCAACCTGACTTCCGACGAATGGCTGGCGATCATCATTGTTATTGGCGCTGTGATAACGGCCGAACTGGTCAACACCTCGATCGAGTATGTGGTTGACCTCGTTTCTCCGGCACACAGTCCGCTCGCCGGTAAAATAAAGGACATCGCTGCCGCTGCTGTCCTGATAGCAACTATTACTGCCTGCACGGTGGGAGTCGTGGTGTTTGGAAAGTATTTGTAATGAGATCAGAGCTGAAGGCTTAAAGCTTAAAGTGTAAAGCAATATCAATGCCTAACCCCCAATACCCAATACCCAGGTGGACTGATACCCACGCTCACATATACTCAGATGAATTCCGTTTGGACCGGGACGAGGTGATTCAACGTGCGATCGATGTTGGCGTTGGGAAGATGTTTATGCCAAACATTGATCATACTTCCATTGATGCGATGCTGGAAGTAGAGGAGAAACACCCGGGAAAATGTTTTGCCATGATGGGCCTGCATCCTTGTTCCGTAAAAAAGGATTTTGAAAAGGAATTATACATCGTCGAACAGTGGCTTTCGAAAAGAAGATTCCACGCGGTAGGCGAGATGGGTACAGACCTGCATTGGGACAAGTCCTTTTGGGAGCAACAAAAGGAAGCGTTTGTCATTCAGGTAACTTGGGCCAAAAAGTACCAGCTCCCGATTGTGATACACTGCCGTGAATCCATGGACGAAACACTCGAAATCCTGGGGCCCTTTGCCGATGCAAAGTTGACGGGCATATTTCATTGTTTTTCAGGCACCGTGGAGCAGGCCAAGAGAATCATGTCGATGGGTTTTTATGTTGGAATAGGAGGGGTAGCGACTTTCAAAAACGGAGGACTCGACAAGATCTTGCCGGATGTACCCTTGGATAGAATTGTCCTGGAAACCGATAGTCCATACCTCGCGCCAGTCCCGCATCGCGGTAAGCGAAATGAACCCTCCTATATTCCGCTGATTGCGGAAAAGGTGGCGGAATTCCTGAAGCAATCACAGCAAGAACTTTCGAAACAGACGACCGCCAACGCTGAAAAGATTTTTGGACTTGTTAAACGCGACTGACCTTGATTTTAATTTCTTTGTGTGCGTGTCGGAATGCAAAAGCGGTCATAACTGAAATTGGCCATATGGTCACGTTGTTTGTCGAATGTCTGAAGAACCCCATCATCCGGAAAGTATGAATTACAAAGCCCTTACCATCAATACGGCACAGCCCTCCAAACCCAAGGCGAGGGTGTTGATTATTTATACAGGTGGAACCTTCGGTATGATTCGTGATCCAAAGGGTGTCCTCTTGCCGTTTGACTTCTCCCTCATCCTGGAGCACCTGCCCACCCTGCGCAATCTCTTTTTGGAGATCACCGTAATTTCTTTCGAAAACCCGATCGACTCATCCAACATCGAGCCGGAACACTGGCGCATGATCGGCAACATGATCCAGGAACAATATGACCACCAGGATGGGTTTGTTGTGCTCCATGGTACAGATACCATGGCATACACAGCTTCAGCGCTTAGCTTTATGCTGCGGGGGCTGTCCAAACCGGTGGTGTTTACAGGAGCACAGCTCCCCATTAGTGAACCACGGTCTGATGCACGTGAGAACTTGATTACTGCGTTGGAGATCGCTTCGGCACGGAAAGGAGACAAACCCCTCATACCGGAGGTGTGCATATACTTCGACTATGAGCTGCTCCGGGGCAACCGCGCTAAGAAAGTAGAGAGCATGCATTTTGATGCCTTTAATTCGGAGAACTATCCTCCACTGGCCAAGGCAGGCGTAAAAATTGATTTCAACCTTGGGGCTTTACTTCATCCCGGTAACGGACCGCTTAGCCTGCTGTCAAAATTTGATACCGATGTCTCGATCCTGAAGCTTTTTCCTGGCATCAATCAGAAAACAGTGGAGGCCTGCCTCCGCAATACCGATCTCAAGGCATTGATCATTGAGACTTTCGGGTCAGGTAACGCACCATCGGCTCCCTGGTTTGTGGAGCGACTCAAGCAGGCAATTGACGAGGGCCTTCTTGTACTCAATATTTCCCAATGTCCTGGCGGTATGGTGATCCAAGGTAAGTATGAGACCAGCAGGGCACTTCAGGATATAGGTGTCATTAGCGGAGGAGACATGACCATAGAGGCCGCTGTAACAAAGGTCATGTTGCTCCTTGGTGAATATGGGATCGAGAAGGCCAGGAAGCTCATTAGTGAGCCAATGGCAGGGGAGTTGAGTGTTTAAGGAAAATCAGGCCAACAACTGGTTTGTAAATCTCCAGTCCTGCTTTCGCGGCGGATTGAATCTGGCGGAGAGGGCGGGATTAACTCCGTTGATCCCGTTTGGGGGAGGCTTCAGATTAATCTGCCAATCGCTACGCGCTTGCCTTTTTGTTTTCTGTTCATGCTTCAGCCGAGACGGCTGGCATGAACCTCAAACAAAAAGGTCCGCTATCGCGGACGGCTTAATCTGGCGGAGAGGGCGGGATTCGAACCCGCGATACCCTTTCGAGTATACACACTTTCCAGGCGTGCTCCTTCAGCCACTCGGACACCTCTCCTAACAACAATTAGTTTCTTAACCAGAAAGGCTCCAAGGTCATTGACATCCCGTTGGAACTGCCAGTTGGTCACCTTCTCTAAAAAAAGCCCACAAAGAAATGGAAAATAAGCGAAAAGACAGTTTTAGTCGTGACTTTTCGGACTCCCGGGGTTTAATCCTATCAGCGCATCAACAAAAGCGAGTTTTTTCACTAAAAAAATCTAATTTCTTGTTTAGGAATGAACAAAAACTTTAATTTTGGCCACTTCAAGACTTAGACCTAAACCTTAAACCATGAAAAAACAATTCGCTATTCTCGCTTTCGTAGGGTTTCTACTCTGTGGAGCCTTTGCCGTGATGGCTCAGGATTCTACAGCGACTGCACAACCGGCTGCAACTGAAGCTGTATCTGATGCCTCCACTGACGCTGCTCCAGTAGAAGAAGCCTCTTTCCACCAGGTTTTAAAGGAGAAATTTATTGAGGGTGGTGTTCCCTTCATGTGGCCCATCCTGATTTGTATGATCTTGGGATTGGCTGTGTCCATTGAGCGTATTATCACCCTCAACCTGGCGACCACCAACACAAAGAAATTATTGCTTCAAATTGAAGACGCCCTCGCGAAAGGCGGCGTGGAAGCAGCAAAGAACGTGACGAAGAATACACGGGGTCCTATCGCTTCGATCTTCACCCAAGGCCTGATGCGCGCATCAGAAGGTGTTGATATGGTAGAAAAATCAGTGGTATCATACGGCGGCGTTGAAATGGGTAAGTTGGAAAAAGGATTGATCTGGATTTCACTCTTCATTTCACTCGGGCCCATGCTTGGATTCTTTGGAACTGTTGTCGGGATGGTGGGTGCGTTTGACGCCATTGAAGCAGCCGGAGATATTTCACCTCAGGTTGTGGCCGGTGGTATGAAAATCGCTTTGATCACAACGGTAGGGGGTCTTATCGTAGGTATGGTTCTTCAGGTGTTGTACAACTACCTCGTTTCTAAAATCGACGGTCTGGTGAACGGCATGGAAGATGCATCCATCTCGCTGATTGATATTTTGGTGAAGCACAAACTTAGCGGAGGTAAATAAGGTATGGATAGCTTTTTCCAAAACACCGGGTTAGACATGGGTTTATACCTGGGTTATGTGCTCCTGCTGGCGGCAATTGTCGTGGCGGTTGCATTTCCTGTACTACATTCTATTAAGAATCCGAAAGAAATTGCCAAATCAGGTGCTTCTTTTCTTGCCTTGGTCGTGCTGTTTCTCCTGTCCTATGTCCTGGCAGGTTCCGAGCTCACTCCGAAATATGAGGCGCTTGGTGTTAATACTGAATTTAGTTCCAAAATGATTGGCGCAGGATTAACCATGTTTTATTTTGTACTGTTCGTGGCCATTATTGGCATGATCTATTCCGAAATCAGTAAAGCTTTTAAATAATGCCTCGCGCAACTCCTGAAATACCAAATGCATCCATGGCGGACATCGCCTTCCTGATGCTTATATTCTTCCTGGTAACAACCACGATCGCCAACGATCGTGGGTTGAGTATGCAATTGCCGCCTCCACCAGAGGCCAATCCACAGGATGTTAAAATCCAGGAGCATAACATGTTTAAAATCCAGCTCAACTCTTCCGACGCATTGTTGGTTGAGGGAAATCCCATGTCGGATGTCACCGGTCTTAAAGATGATATTAAGAAGTTCATTCTGAATAGGGGCAATGACCCCACCATGTCTGACTCACCTGAGAAAGCCATCATATCATATAAGACTGACCGGGGCACAACCCACAAGCGGTTTATCGAGATCCTGGATATTATTCAAGGTGCATACTATGACATCTATGCTGAGCAGGCCGGTGTGACCAACCAGAAATTCCGGGAGGCCGCATCGCTCTTGTCAGAGGGCGACAACCGTCAGATTTATGACAAGGGCAGGGCAGGAATACCCATGCAGGTATCGATAGCAGAACCTACGAAGGTGGGTAACTAAACTAAACGAATTCTATGTCAAAGTTTAAGAAAAAGACCGTCGTTAAACAGGATATCCCTACTTCTTCCATGCCGGATGTTGTGTTCATGTTGTTGTTCTTCTTCATGGTAACTACGGAATTGCGCGAAACTGCCATCGATGTGCAGCAGCGTATCCCCGAAGCCACCCAGCTTAGGAAACTGCAACGCAAATCTCTGGTGACAAACTTGTACATCGGTGAACCCAAGAAGACCGAACAATTTGGCAAAGAAGCAAAAATTCAGGCCGACGATGTATTCATCGAGCCCAAGGATATTATCCTTTGGGTAAACCGACAGAAGGACTTGCTTGCAGAAGCGGAACGTGATCAGCTCACCGTGGCATTGAAAGTGGATAATGAAGCAAAGCGTGGCATCATTGCCGATGTTGAATCCGAACTGCGCAAGGCCAACGCCCGCAAGATTCTTTATAATACCATGGCTAAGAAAGAAGTAGTAAGATAGGACTATTGTTTTTTCATGAAATATAAAAGGCCCCTGATGAAGGGGCTTTTTTTGTGGCCTTAGTTCAGCCTTTTTTGAATATATTTCCCTGTGATTACCCCACCGCGCAACACAAAACTCAACGATCAAAAGACGATCAGAGCGTGGTGTATGTACGATTGGGCCAATTCCGTCTATTCCCTGGTGATTACTTCAGCCATTTTTCCGGTGTACTATCAGGCCGTAACAACGGACACGAGTGGAGGTGACGTGGTGAGGTTCTTCGGATACCCCATGGTGAATTCGGTCTTGTATTCGTATGCCTTGTCTTTCTCTTTTTTGCTCGTGGCACCCCTCTTGCCCTTGCTTTCGGGGATCGCAGATTATACCGGCAACAAGAAGGTCTTCATGAAGTTCTTTGTTTATCTAGGTGGATCTGCTTGTATCGGGCTTTATTTTTTTAATGGCACCAATATAGAATGGGGGATCATTTGCTCGATGCTTGCCAGCATTGGATATGCAGGAAGTGTTGTTTTCTATGATGCATTCCTGCCTGAGATTGCGACCGAAGACCGCTTCGATGCCGTCAGTGCCCGAGGGTACTCGATGGGATACTACGGAAGTGTAATTCTGCTGGTTGTCAACCTTTTGATGATTACCTTCTGGGCTTCCTTGGGCTTCCCTGATCAAGGAACGGCCACAAGGTTTTCCTTCCTGCTCGTTGGATTGTGGTGGATAGGATTTTCGCAGATCGCATTCTATCGGTTGCCAGATAATCCTTTTGGTCAGAAGCCGACAGGAAAAATCCTGTTCAATGGTTATCGGGAATTGCAGAAAGTATGGGGTAGCCTCGGATCTCACCCTAATTTGAAGCGATACCTGATGGCCTATTTTTTTTATAACATGGGGGTACAGACGGTCATGTACCTCGCGGCAACTTTTGGTGCCAAGGAGCTTAAACTCGATGACACCCGGTTGATCCTGACAGTCCTGATCATTCAACTGGTTGCGTCATTCGGGGCTAGCCTGTTTGCCAGGGTTTCAGCCAAACGTGGGAACAAATCAGCTTTGATGATCATGATCGTTATTTGGATTGTGATTTGTATGCTGGCTTATATGACTACCAATGAATACCAATTCTTCGGCGTAGCATTTCTCGTTGGCCTGGTGATGGGTGGAATTCAATCACTGTCACGCGCCACCTATTCCAAGCTCATTCCCCCCAACTCCATCGATCACGCCTCTTACTTCAGTTTCTTTGATATCACTTTTACCCTTTCCATCGTGTTTGGGACGTTTTCCTATGGACTTATAGAGCAGATATCAGGGAGCATGCGAAACAGCACCCTGGCATTAATGGTGTTTTTTATCATCGGGATGCTCCTGCTCTCAAGGGTAACTGTTTCCAATCAGCCAAACCTGCGAGGTTAATCAATAACGCAGGTGCTTGACAGTAGCTCCCTTGTTGATTAGTTGCTTTAATGAATCAATTCCGATTTTAAGGTGGAGGTCTACATAGCTGGCCGTGACAACTTTGTCGCTGGCCTCCGTTTTCACCCCATCCGGTACCATGGGCTGATCCGATACGAGAAGGATGGCACCTGCCGGAATCTCGTTGTAAAACGCCGTAGAGAAGATGGTGGCAGTCTCCATATCGATGGCCATTGCCCTGATCTTGATGAGGTAGTCTTTAAAGTGTTCATCCCATTCCCACACCCTGCGGTTGGTGGTGTACACCGTTCCTGTCCAGTAGTCTTGGTTGTAATCGCGGATGGTAGTAGAAATTGCCTTCTGGAGCGCGAACGCGGGCAAGGCAGGTACTTCGGGGGGAAAGTAGTCATTCGAGGTACCTTCACCACGGATCGCAGCAATCGGCAATATGAAATCGCCGAGGTCGTTTTTCTTTTTGAGTCCGCCGCACTTGCCAAGGAAAAGGCATCCCTTTGGTTTCACCGCTGAGAGACAATCCATGATGGTCGCAGCGTTGGGACTACCCATACCAAAATTGATGATGGTAATACCCTCGGCGGTAGCACTCCGCATCGCTTTGTCCTGGCCATGAACCTCTACATTGTGCCACTCGGCGAATTTCTTGACGTAGTTGTCAAAATTGGTTAGCAATATGTATTCACCGAAGGCTTCAAGCGCAAGTCCGGTATAGCGCGGCAACCAGTTTTCTACTATTTGTTCTTTCGTTTTCATTTCATTTGTTTTCTAAGTGTATCGATTACCCTTGGCAAGCTGACTGGCTACGTATTCCGAGATTTTGCCAGCCAGTGTCTATTAAAGATTGATTTCATGTATTTTTGCAATGATGACTCCCCTCAACCTGCCAGCGGTCAACTTCAAAGTTAAGAAGAGTGAAGGAAAGGTCTGGATTTTTGATGGAGTCCGCAAAAAATTTGTTATCCTGACTCCAGAGGAGTGGGTGCGTCAGCACTTTGTCAATTACCTGATTCAGGAGCAGAAGTATTCCAAATCACTTTTCCGGGTAGAGAGTAGCCTGAGTTATAACACCCTTCAGAAGCGGTCAGACATCCTTGTTTACGATCGGGCTGGTAAACCCTGGATGCTGGTGGAGTGTAAGTCACCGGCCATTAAACTTAGCCAGAAGGCATTTAACCAGGTGGCCATTTATAATATGACCATTGGAGCTAAGTATCTGGCCGTGACAAACGGGATGGTGCACTACTGCTACCTGGCACCCAAAGCAGGGCAGGAGGGAAAGTTTCTGGAGGATTTCCCGGAGTTTGAGGAAGTATAAAGTTTAGCCACAGATTGCAGAGATTCACAGATTTAATCCGTGGTAATCTGTGGTACTTCCATCTAACAAGGATTTCAATGCTGAATTTGGGCAAAAAGTGCACTTAACCGCAAAGCGCACAAAGGTAATTGCGCAAAGGACACAAAGAATCTAAAATTGAACTCTGCGTGCTCCGCGTCTTCTCTTTGCGACCTTGGCGGTAGAAAATCCACATCCCAATATTAAAAGACAATGGTCAATGTTAGCCAGCGCGTTTTGCGAAGAATTTGTATTAGAATCCGTGTAATTCTATCTAACAAATTATTTCATGCTAGAATAGATAGAAAATGCGGTTCAATGCGGACTGGCTCCGTGAACGATATTTGGGTCAAGACATGGAATTTTTTAGCTCCACGGCCGCTAGGCCGAACCATCACAACGGCGCTGCATTATCCCTCACCCACATGCCTTGCTTGGGCCGCGGGAAAATGAGGCGCCTTATGTGATGATAGAAAGTTTCCCCTCGATCAAGATTTCGTGACTCTTTCAAGTTGGAAATTTTCCAACTTGTCGAATTGATCTTAGGAATACTACACTTTCGAATCCATAAATGTATTGAGACTCATTAGGGTTTACGAGGAGCGCTGGCCCGAGCCAAATTCGGGGTGGTGTAATGGCATTGAGCGGGGAAGCATATTTGGCTCTTGATCTTTTTTCGTTCTTTTTTCAATCAAGGGAAAAAAGAACAAGAGAAAATAGTGTGATGAAATTGAATATTTAAGATGAACTGCTATCGAGCGAACCTCAGTTAGAAATATTGTTTTACCTTAAAGGGTCTTAGAATCTGTGGCGAGTATGTATTCTTCATGTTGATTTAAATATTGTTGAGGGGTCAAACGCGAAACTCATATCACCCCTTCAACCTCACGTAAACTAACTTAATGGATTTCTTCTCTGTCTCCCGTTCATCCACATCGAATTTTCCGATGCTTCGGATAAGCGGTGCCAGTTTTGCAAAGCCAAAATTTCTCGGATCAAAGTCTGGCTGTTTTTTAAGAATAAGATTCCCCACCTCTCCAAGAAATGCCCAGCCGCTATCGTCTGCCAGGTCGGTGACTGAAGACGAAATCATGTTAATGAGGTTGCGGTCAATTTTCTTAAGTGTTTCGACCTCTGGCGGAACTGGCTCTTTTCGATCACGTGCTGTATCCATTCTTTCCTTTGATGCAGCTTTTGAGGTTGCCAATATCTCGAGATAAATGAACTTGTCACAGGCGACAATGAAGGGATAAGGGGTCTTCTTTTCACCCAGTCCTATCACCATCATGCCTGCTTCTCGTAATCTTAGTGCGAGGCGTGTAAAGTCGCTGTCACTGGATACGATACAAAATCCATCCACTTTTTCGGAATACAGGATATCCATGGCATCAATGATCATGGCCGAGTCGGTGGAATTCTTGCCGGTGGTATAGCCGTATTGCTGAATGGGGGTTATGGCATTCTCCAGCAGCACGCCCTTCCATCCGGTGACATTCGGCTTGGTCCAGTCTCCGTAGATTCTCTTGAAAGTGGGGGTACCATATTTTGCGATCTCTTCCATCATCGCTTTTACATTGGTGGAGGGAATATTATCTGCGTCAATTAGGACAGCGAGGCGGATGTTTTTCATAGGGACGTGTTGAGGTGTTGACGTGTTTATGTGTTGATGTCGGTACGCGGCTGGGAATTGAATTGTAGTATTTCGATGTTGTCTTCGTGAAGGAAGTTTTCTGCTGGTTGGAACTGCAGCCGTTGTAGTATTTTTTTGGAAGCAATATTTTCTTTGTGAAATACCCCATAAATAGTCTTGAGCCCAAGTTGGGCGGTGCCAGCCTCAATGATGGCTTTGGCCAATTCAAAACCAAGGCCCTTGTTCCAGTAGTCTTTGCTCAATTGAAATCCGAGTTGCATCTTGTCCGTGCCCCGTATTTGGGAAAGATTCAAAACACCGATGAACTTTTTATCGACAAGGGTCCTGGCCACCCAATGGAAGCCGGTTTTCATTCGATTTTGTTCCAACCGGTCCATGAGTATATCGACGTATGCTTCGTCTGTTTTATTCTTTAGATGTTCAATGTAGTCGAAGGTTCCTGGTTCTTGAAACAAGCCAAGGACATCCGGGAAGTCAGCTTCCGTCAGGAACTTCAACCCGGCCGTTTTTGTCTTTAAATTCATGGAGATCGCCGGATTCCCCGTACCTTCGTCGGCAGAATTCGCAAGCGAACTTACAACGAATTTGAAGAGTATGACAGCATCCGGTAAAATAGAGGTGGGAGATATTGTCAAGTTATCCTCCCAGGCAACCAAATTTATGACCGTACACTCCATCGATGGAAAATTTGTGGAGTGTTTCTGGGTGAATCAAAGTGGCGCTGTGGTATACAGAATTTTTGAAGGCAGCACGCTGGAGTTGGTGAGTAAGAAAGCTTAAGTCGTCCCGATGACAATCGGGAATCGTTGTTGGTAAATAGTTGTTTGAAATGACCAACCATCCACCAACAATCTAAAGATAGCCCAGGACCTCACGAATATGGGAGAGTTGCCTGAAGTTCGTATGCTCTACCTTCTTCTCGATTTTCTCATGGCCCCAGGTCACATGATACGGAATATGGAACCCATGCCCACCGATGGCCAGCACCGGCAGGATGTCTGACTTGATGGAATTGCCAATCATAACAAACTGTTCAGGCTGAATGTCCAGGTGTTTGATGAGTTTCCGGTAATCGGGTTCTCCTTTTTCCGACATAATCTCAGTGTGATGGAAGTAATGATCCAATCCTGATTTCCGCAATTTTCTCTCCTGGTCCAGCAGGTCACCTTTCGTGGCTACCACCAGGCGATATTTTTGCTTGAGTGTTTGCAGCACTTCCTCGACTCCCTCCAGCTTTTGAATTGGCTTTTCCAGCAAGGCCTGTCCGTAGCCGATGATTTTTTCTATAACGCTGACATGAATGGTTTGTTCTGAAATGCGGATGGCTGTTTCTATCATTGAAAGCATGAATGCCTTGATTCCGTATCCGTACAAGGAAATGTTCTTGATTTCGGTTTGAAGCAGTTCACGTGCGACACTGTGTTGTGGCAAGTACTCCTCCATCAGTTCGGAGAACTTTTTCTCTGCCTCCTGGAAATAGATCTCATTGTCCCAGAGGGTGTCGTCGGCGTCGAAGGCAATTACCTTTGGATTCATAAACTTTTATCAGGTTGACTGGGATTCGGAATGAATCCTGGCTGAGTGACAGCCTGCAACGAAGGAAATTGTTTCTGCATGAATGCAAAGATGCCAAAAAGGACTATGGTATAAAACAGATCTCCCAGCAGTGTTCCTTTCAAGTAGGGCAGACCGGAAGCATAACAAGACAGGAGGCCCTGAAAATCCTGGCTATAAGTAGGTTCACCTGGCCAGGCACTGAAATTGGTGATGAGAAAAAATAGGGTAGTCGATGCGAGGACACCTGCCAATACACGGAGGGGAGTTATCCTTTTGAAAATAAATATTCCAACCAGTGTTATGATGAGGTAGGTGCCATATTGCCAAAAGAATCCCTGATAGAACCAGGTAAAGGTTGGATAGTACCTTGCGTAGATGACATTGTTTATGAATAGATCGCTGAGCCAGGTAGCACCAAGCGGAATAAGAAAGGCCTGCCATTTTTTTAATAAATAGGCAGCCCCGAATAATCCGATCGCACCGAGTGGTGAAAAATTTGGCATGTGGGGGATTACCCTCGAAAAAGCTGCTGCTAGGATAAGCGCAATCAGTACACCAAGTCTGACATTTTTATTATCACGAACATTGTCCATCACACCGAAACAGTTAAATATTTATTATTCATGGAACCAATTGCGCATTTTATCGCTAACCGCCAAAAGCTAAAAGCTAACAGCCAACACCCCTATAATCCTCCAAATTCCTATATCCCACCCAACGCCTGCTCCAAATCCGCCAGCAAATCCTTCGTGTTCTCAATGCCGACAGAATAGCGAATGAGACTCTCCGGAATCCCCAGGTGCTTGCGTTGTTCATCGGAGAGTTCGACATGGCTTGTAGTTCGTGGTGGGCCTGCAAGGGTACTCACCGAGCCAAGGCTGGCCGCCAGATGAACGAGCTTTAACCTGGGCAGGAACTTCTTCACAACATCATACTCACCCTGTAAAGAAAAACTCAACACCCCTCCAAAGCCAGACATCTGGTTTTTTGCAATCTCATGACCCGGATGTGTTTCAAGGCCAGGGTAGAAGACATCACTGACTTTTTTATGGGACTTCAGATAATGTGCGATTTTCAGGGCCGAAGAATTTTGTCGTTCAATGCGCAATTCGAGTGTCTTCATCCCGCGGGCGATCATATACGCTGGATCAGCCTGCAAGCTGGCGCCATTGATTTCCCGGAACCGGAATACTTTCTCCACCAATTCTTTTTTACCGCAAAGGAGCCCACCCATGGCATCGGAGTGGCCACAGAGAAATTTGGTGGCACTGTGTACCACCAGGTCTGCTCCAAGGTTCAAGGGATTTTGATTCATGGGGGTGGCAAATGTGTTGTCAACCAACACGATGGCTCCAACCCGATGTGCGGCAGCAGACAATCTTTTGATGTCCACGATTTTCAAGGTGGGATTGGTAGGCGTTTCGAGGTATACCAGGTCGCACCCCTTTGCAATTTCTATTTCGAGTTGACGGTGGTCAGATGTTTCACACAATTGGACTATTACTCCATAATGAGGCAGGAACTCCAGAAAGATCTTGCTGGTGCCGCCATACGTATCCTTGATGGAGACCACCCGCTTGCCGGGTGCAAGGAGTGAGAATAGGGTATTGCTGATGGCCCCCATGCCTGTAGCGAAAGAGGTTGAAGCTTCGGCTCCTTCCAGCACACGGATTTTCTCTTCCAATACAGCAACTGTTGGATTGGTGTTCCGGCTGTAGATATATCCTTTTGACTTCCCCGTTGCAACATTGTACCATTCCTCGAGATCCTCATGAGCAAACGCGACACTGTTGACAATGGGAGGGGTGATGGCACCCTCAAGGAATTTTTCAGATTCACCAGCCCACACGGCGGCAGTACCTTTTTCATGTTTTGAGAATTCCATATCAATTTCTTTTGGTTCTATCTTCTGAAACTGTGCTAAAGTAGCGGGATTCAATAGCCTTCACAAGTGTCGAAGGGAAAGATCATGCCATCAGAGGCAATTGCAGAATCTTCAGGAATGATGCTGGATGTAAGATAAAAAGTGCATATTTTACCTCAAGAGAAAAATATTCATTTTCGAATATCTATTAATTTTTGGTGCCATGAAGATAATCATAAGACTTTCCACGCTCCTACTGTTTGTTATTGGAGGTTGCTCAACTGCAGAAAAACAGTCTGAAAGTAGCTTAAATCTGGAAGTTATTAGCCTCTCTTTCATAGAAGGGAAACCTCAGTACCTGGCATCCCCCTGTGTAACAGCGGGAGATCGTGTTTATATGGTAGGTTATCAGGATGGAAGCTTCCCTGATCTGGGCTGGCATATTGGGGGTGAAATGGGTGGGGTTTGGGATCATCCCATTAAGCTATTGGACGGGTTTACAGCAAGCATCAAAATTCGAAATAGCAACGATCACTATTGCCTGGATAAAGCTGAAAAATTCATTAATTATCCGATGGCCAGCCGACATCATTTTAAATGGTCTTCTGAAAATATTGAAGTTGATCGAATTCAATATGTTCCAGATGGCGTCGAAGGAGTGATGGTTGAATTCAGGATTGCCAATCATGGGAAGGAAAGCAGGAACCTTGTCTTTTCTTTCACTGGCATGACAGACCTGCGTCCCACTTGGCTCGGGGAACGCACCAATATGGTTGATGCTGAAGATGAAATCGCATTTGATGAAAAACTATCGGCCGCTATA
>JAYVEZ010000303.1:0-2960 GCA_043773645.1 Cytophagales bacterium | reverse complement strand
TATTTAACAATCCTTCAGTCAAAAGTGACCTGGCACAACGCGGCAAAAAGAAGGCGGATGAAGAATTTAATAGCGATCTTCACTTCCGGAAATTAGAGAATTTATTTTTAATGCTGGCGGAAAAAAAATAATGCGAGTTCGCTAATTTTTGTTGTCTGTCTTAAAATACTTATCCTCCTCATCCAGTTCGTCCCTTTTTTTTATCGTTGGGCCAATTTCGAGGATCTTGAATTCGGTGCGGCGGTTGCGCTGACGGCCTTCGGGGTTATCGGAGCCATCCGGGTTGGTGTTGCGCGCAATGGGTTTGCTTTCTCCATACCCCTTGGCCACCAATCGTTCGGGCGTGATTCCTTTTTTGATCAGGTAGGTAACGGTGGCTTCGGCGCGTCTTTGCGAGAGCTCAAAATTATAGGAATCGGAAGCTATGCTGTCGGTATGGGAACTCATTTCAATTTTTATTTCGGGGTTATCAGTGAGGATGTCCACCAGTTTATTCAGTTCCCGGGCGGCGGCTGGGTTGATGTTGGCACTATCATATCCAAAATAAATATTCTTTAGCACAAAAATGATGTTCTTCTCCTTTTTGTCCAGCACCATAATCGTATCCAGCGTGATGTTGGTCACCAATTCTTTCAGCGATTCCGGCGGAACGGATTTACCAATGGTGGTGTAGGGCTGGCGCTTGCTGAGATAACCGTCTGTTTCTCCGGTCAGGGTGTAATTTTCATTTTCATATACCCTGAACAAAAACTTGCCATCGTTGCCTGTCACAAAATCCTGCATGACATCGCCTTTGCTATCCAGCAGCGTAACTTTTGTATCAGGAAGGATTTGGCGAGAACTGTCTTTGCGCGTGGAGTACGTGATCCCCTGCAATAAATAGTTGACCACTTTG
The DNA here is from genome assembly GCA_043773645.1 of Cytophagales bacterium. GTDB lineage: Bacteria > Bacteroidota > Bacteroidia > Cytophagales > Cyclobacteriaceae > ELB16-189. The sequence goes on along the minus strand of JAYVEZ010000303.1, from coordinate 2,065 downwards.
AGATTGGGGTCTTCGTTGACAAACGTATAGATATCATCGTCGCCCTTGCCTCCTTCGCGGTTGGAAGTGAAAAAACCCCGATCGGGCTTAAAAAGGAACATGCCAAAATCATCACCGGTAGAGTTCACCGGTTGACCCAGATTCTCAACTATGGTCTTTCCGTTGGCCCGGTTCACCACAAAAATATCCAACATGCCATAGCCAGGGTGGCCATCGGAAGAGAAGTAAAATTTGCCGTTTTCGGCAACATAGGGGAAGAGTTCATCCCCCCGTGTGTTAATATCCGGTCCCAGGTTTCTCAGCTTACCAAACCTGCCGCGCGTATCCATTTGCGCGGAGTAAATATCCAATCCGCCATACCCTCCTTTGCGATTCGAGGAAAAATACAAGGTCCTTCCATCGGGACTAAAGGCCGGCGTAGAATCCCAGGTGTCGGGTTGATTGATATTAATTAGCTGCGGTTCTGACCACGCGCCGTTCCGAAAGCGTGAAAGATAGAGATCCACATCGTGGGTGCCTTTGCGCTTGCCCGAATTACCTTTCCCAAATACCATCGTCTTTCCATCGGGAGAAAAAGTAATGCACCCTTCGTTGATCATGGGATCATTGATGGTAACCGGCAACGGGACCACGGTATTGGGATCCACGACCGCCCCTTTGGTTTCTACTTTATACAAATCCGAAAATGGAGTACCCGTCGCTTCATAAATTCTGCCGTTGCCACGGGAGGAAGTAAAATACAATTCTCCATTAAGATAAACCGGATCATATTCCGATGAGGGGGTATTGATCGGCTCCAGGTTCTTGATTTTGTAATAACTCTTTTTCTGACCCAGTTTTTGAAGATAATTGAGTCCGTCGACTTCTTTTCGTGCGCGGGCCTTTATTTCATCCGTTTCCGCACCGGTTTCCAGTTCTTCCAGTACTTTGAGTGCTTCATCGTATTTCCCATTCGCCTTTAAGGACTCGGAATAATACAACCGGACGGAATCTTTGTTGATGCCACGACCCCCCGCCTTTTCATAAAAGGGTTCGGCTTCCTTCAGCCGGTTGGAAAGCCGATACGATTCAGCAATAAAGTAATTCGCTTTGCCGTCGTTGGGCTTCTGGGCTAAAACGCTCTTATAATGGTCAATGACTTTTTGATACTTGCCATAACGGAAGTTCTTCGCTGCCTTCTTTTGAGGACTGCACGAGAAAATAATCGCAGCCATTCCAATAGTCAACAATCCTCTGCAGTTCATAAAGACAAATCCATTTTGCTTAGCCAAATTGGTCTTAAAGCTACAAAAAAGCGGGACGCCATCAGGCCACCGGCGTTTTCGGCAGATATCGGGCCAGCCAGGTTTTCTCTGCCGCCATAAGCCAATGGTTTCCCCATGTTCCTTTGCTGGTTGCCTGAACATTAAACGCCATCGTGGCCCGCCCCAGTGTGCCGGATGCAAACGCTTCTTTCAATTCAGAAAGGGGAATGAGCTTCACTTCATCCTTCACCAAAAAAGCAATTTTTGACCGGTCAAAAAAATCGATTTGGGTACGGTCCTGCAGGGATTTCAGCATATGGACAGACCCATCAATCGAGCAGCCGCTTGCCCCATTAAAACCTTCATCGACTGCAAGGATCAAAAACTGGTTATGTTCAATCTTATAGGAGGTTTTAAGCGGGTTCCCATGGGCATCCCACTGATCGCAAAAAGAATGCGCCTCCTGCCGGACTACTTTCTCCTCAGCGGCAGAAAATTTCCTGTTGGCCTGGTAAATCCAAAGCCGGGCATGATCGGGGAGCAAACTGAAATCGACGTACATAATCCTGATTGTTTACCTCATACAACGTCAAATCCTCGAAAATAATCTCAACCACAACCATCAATCCAAAATAAGAAATTTCCTCTCCCTTGGTTGTCCCAAATTCCCTCTCCTTGCCTACCGGGCACACTTCAGGAGAGGGCTATGCCCATCGAAGTTATGTCGCAGGCGGTGGTGGTGTCAAATTCCCCTCTCCCCCTGGGAGAGCCCGCCCGCCTGCCCGACTGAGTCATTCAGGCGGGGATGACCCGGTTGGACG
>JAYVEZ010000302.1:0-8997 GCA_043773645.1 Cytophagales bacterium | reverse complement strand
GGTAGTGGCATTGGCACCCGATACCATGATCCTCTTCACCTTGTCCGGTCGATCGGCAGCGAGGATGAGGGCTGTGTTGCCACCATCACTCCACCCAATAATGGACACGTTATCCAGTTTCAGGTCATCAATAAATTTGGAAAAATAATTGGCCATCAGTTGATAGCCGAGACTGTCTGCTTGCTCCGAGCGTCCATGACCGGGGCTGTCGGGTGCGATGATGTGATAGTGCTTTGAAAGTTCGGGAAGTACTTTTTGAAAGTCCTGAATGGAACCAGCCCCGCCATGCAGCATGAGCAAGGGAGGTCCTTTGCCGTACTCTTCGTAATATATTTTTGTGTGGAAGATCGCAATGTACTTTCCATGGGTTGAGCCGTAAGGCTGGCTCGGTTGAGCAAGTATTGTCAGGCAACCCAACCAAAACAAGACAAGAGAAATCAACTTCATGCTTTTCACTTTCAGCCTTGGACTTTTATAAATTTATCCCGCCAGACACCTCAATCCTCTGACCATTGATCCACTTGGCTTCTTCCGTGCAGAGGAATGCCACCACACTGCCAATGTCATCAGCTTGTCCCACGCGACCCAAGGCGGTCTGACTGGCAAGGAATCCTTTCATCTGCGGATTGTTGCGGATGGCGGCATTATTGAAATCGGTCTCCGTAGCGCCCGGGGCAACGATGTTGGAACGAATGCCGCGGGCTCCGAATTCTTTTGCTACGTATTTCGTAAAAACTTCTACAGCTCCTTTTAAGGAGGAATACACCGAATACCCCGGTACGCAAAAGCGTGTAGTTCCTGAAGAAATGAATACCACGCCTCCATGGTCGTTCATGATGGGAAGCGTTTTCTGGGTGAGGAAGTAGACTCCTTTGAAGTGGATGTTCAGCAGATTGTCAAAAGCTTCTTCAGTAACCTGGGTGATAGGTATTGTGGCGCCTACGCCAGCGTTGTTGATCAAGAAGTCAAACTTGTCGGTGTCCCAATGGGTTTTCAATGTGGCCTGTAGTTCCATAACAAAACTATCCATGGATTTGATATTGCCAACATCAAAAGGTAGTGCTATGGCCTTCTGGTTTCCTTTTATGATCTGAGCCACCACCTGATCCGCCTCCTCCTTTTTGGTGCGATAGGTAAGGATAACATTAATCCCTTTTTTGGCAAGAGACAAGGCCATGTCTTTTCCGAGGCCTCGGCTTCCGCCAGTGACAAGTGCTATTTTTGTTGGCATGAGTTATTGTAAGGTTTTGGAGTAGAGTATTTAATTCAATGTTGACTTAATCTAAGTGCCATTTTTTTGCCACAGATTGCACGGATTGGCACGGATGCGAATTTGTGATAATCTGTGCAATCTGTGGCTAATATTTTACTCTGCAAATTTACTGAATGCCTTAGTTGAAGACTGATAATCATTTCAAGCACCTAAGTCTTGGCATAGAATGGGTTAAAGAATCACTTCACATCCTCATTTTACCCAATCGTTATATTTTCATCCCCATGCTCGCCTCTGCCCAAATTCCCTTATCTTTGCGGCTTATTTCAAAGAAATCAGAGGATTTTAAGCATTTATGGAAGTAAGCAAGATCAGAAACATCGCCATCATCGCCCACGTCGACCACGGTAAAACAACCCTGGTGGACAAAATGCTCCACGCGGGGCATCTATTCAAAGCCCATGAAAATCCAGGGGAACTTATCATGGATAGCAACCCGCTCGAACGCGAACGGGGAATCACGATTTTGGCCAAAAACGTATCGGTACGGTACCACGACTATAAAATCAATATCATCGATACCCCCGGCCACAGCGACTTTGGAGGTGAAGTTGAACGCGTTTTAAACATGGCTGATGGCTGCCTTTTGTTGGTGGACGCCTTCGAAGGCCCCATGCCACAAACGCGCTTTGTACTGCAAAAAGCATTGCACCTTGGACTGAAGCCCATTGTGGTTGTTAACAAAGTGGACAAGAAGAATTGTACACCAGACGAAGTACACGAAGCGGTATTCGACCTTATGTATTCCCTGGATGCCACCGAAGAGCAGTTGAACTTCCCTACCTTCTATGGTTCAGCCAAGAATGGTTGGATGAGCAGCGACTGGAAAGAACCTACTACGGACATCGTTCCTTTGCTTGACGGGATCATCAAGTATATCCCAGCACCTAAAACAGAAGAAGGCACAACTCAAATGTTGATTACTTCATTGGAGTATTCATCTTATATTGGTCGCGTGGCCATTGGTCGCGTACACCGTGGATCGGTGAAGCCTGGACAGCAAATACTATTGATGAAGCGCGATGGTGGCCCTGTCCTGAAAAGCCGCATCAAGGACTTATATGTATTCGAAGGTTTTGAAAAGCAGAAGTCAGAAGAGGTCAAGGCAGGAGAAATCTGCGCCCTGGTGGGACTCGAAGGTTTTGAAATTGGCGACACGGTGGTCGATCCATCCAATCCGGAGCCAATGGAATCCATCGCCATTGATGAGCCAACGATGAGTATGCTTTTTACGATCAATAATTCTCCGTTCTATGGCAAAGAAGGAAAATTTGTAACATCACGCCACATCAAAGACCGCCTGAATCTCGAACTTGAAAAGAACCTGGCATTGCGTGCAGCAGATACGGGTTCCGCTGATAGCACACTGGTTTTTGGTCGCGGGGTACTTCACTTGTCGGTACTCATTGAGACCATGCGCCGTGAAGGATATGAGTTACAGATTGGACAGCCACAGGTTATTTTCAAGGAAATTGGTGGTGTAAAGTGTGAACCCATTGAAGAATTGACCATTGACTTACCGGAAACAGACGCTGGCAAGGCAATTGAAACGGTCTCGGCCCGCAAAGGTGAGATGACCAACATGGAACCGAAGGGCGACCGAATGATTTTGAAATTCCTAATGCCATCTCGTGGAATCATAGGGTTGAGAAATTATTTATTGAACGTCACCGCTGGTGAGGCTGTGGCAACTCACCGTTTCAAAGAATACCAACCCTACCGTGGAGAAATTCCTGGCAGGATTAACGGTTCTTTAATCAGCATGGAACAAGGAGAGGCAATTCCCTACAGCTTGCATAACCTGCAAGACCGTGGAAAATTCTTCATCGATCCGAGCGACCCGATCTACGAAGGCCAGGTCATCGGTGAACACAGCCGGGGTGGAGATTTGGTAATCAATGTTACCAAAACCAAGAAACTTACCAATATGCGCGCGTCAGGCTCGGATGAAAAGATGCGCATATCACCCGCAGTCAGGTTTTCATTGGAAGAAGCCCTTGAATATATCCAGGGCGACGAATATGTGGAGGTAACACCGAAGTCAATCCGCTTGCGCAAGATCTATCTTAACGAAAACGACCGCAAACGCGACCGCAACAAGGCACTGGTAAACAGTTAAATCTGGGAATAACAGTGAGCCTCAAAGACTTTTTCGCGAATGCATTGCGCGGGGGAATCTTGATTTTCTCTGTGTCCATATTGTGCCATTCATTCCATGCCTATGGGCAAACACCCAAATGGAAAGAGTGGGAAGTGAAAGGGGATACACTCTATAATCAGGAAGATTATAAGGGGGCCATCAAGTTTTACGACAAAGCCATCGAACTCAGTGGCCTCAAGGAAAAAGATGACTTCCGAATGGTGTATAAGAGGGCCGTTTGTCATTTCAGCGTAGCTGAGTATACAGACGCACTGAAGGACCTCGATACTTTTGCTCAGGAATTCCAGGATGTGCCGCAGGAAAAATTGATGCGAGCGTTCATCTACCGGGAATTGGGCGACAATGAAAAGCAACTTGCCAACCTGGAAGCTGCCATGGAGTTTCAACCCCCGAGTGCAGATATGTTGAAGTGGCGTGGCCTGCTCTATCTCCAGAAGAATGATTTTCAAAAGGCCAAGAAAGACATTCTGATGGCGCGCGATTTTCAGGATGACCCAGAGGTTGAAACCTACCTCGGCCTCATCTACTACAACCTGGAGCAGAAGGACAGCGCCTTTATGAGCCTGAACAAGTCCATCGAGCTGGATGCAACCTATCTGCCAGCCTACCTCTACGCCGGCTCGATTGCCCTTGAGAGCGGTGATTACAATTTAAGCGTGCAATACCTCAACCTTGCCCTTCGCCTCGATCCAAAAAACAAGGAAGCGTTGTTTTACAAGGGAGCAGCCCTCATCGAACTCAAAAAAATAGACGAAGGATGTCGCTGTCTAAACCGTGCATTCTATGCCGGTATGGACGACGCCGGAGACTATTTGAAGGAGTATTGTTATGAGATCGATAACTGAGACCTAATACTCAGGATCCGCGATCATTATTTTATGTAATTTTTCAGCTTCTTAAGCGTTCTTCCCTTGCATGAAAGGAGTGAATATACTTTTTGGGCTACCCATCACCGTTATTTTGTTGACGACCTGTCAGCCGAAGCCTACCCTCGAGGCGCGGGTACAAAATATGGTGGTGCGCACTGTGGCGGACAATACCATTAACTTTTCGTCGTATGCTACTTATTCGCTTGCCATTGATACCGTGGGTGTCTTCTGGAGCTTCGATCCTGACACCGTGATTGTTGATGAATATTCGTCATTGGTTTCACGCGCTGTGAAAACCAATCTTGACAATGCCGGCTTTAAGCTTGTCGGGCCCAAGCAAAATCCAGATTGGGGAGTTAATGTTTTTCTTGTTCGAGGGTATAATGTTGATCAGACATTCATCAGCCCAAATTATTACTTTCGGTATCCGGGTAATTTTAAATATTCCTATTCCGGCTATGGAGGATATTCGCCTTTCCCTTACGTAACACCTTTTTATACCAGTTCAGCCCTTTGGCTGGTGGAAATCATCGACTTGAAGAATATCGATGCGCAGCATAGGGTGAAAATTATCTGGACCGCCTTTATGGGTGATGCGGATGCATCTTCGGATCCCCTCCAAAAATCAAAAGAGGCCGTGGACCAGGCGTTTAAGCAGTCACCCTATATCAAGAAATAGTCATGAAAAGAATTCTGATTCTTGTGTTGATGGGCATTGCAACTTTCGCTGGAGCGCAGGCTCCGTTTGAGCGGTATTTTACAGTTTCCTGGGATATTCAGGCGCCTTTATCCAATACAAATTTTATCAAAGATGTTTCGGTAAAGGGATTCCAGGTTGGTTATCATGAAAAGATCAATGATCATTTTTATATGGGCGTTGATTTCAACACAATGATCTATAGCCAATACACTCCACCGACAACATACTACTCGGCAAGCGGCGACATCACAACTGACTTTTACAAATATGCTGTCACCTACGGAGCCGCATTAAGCGGGGAGTACTACTTTTCCCCGGAGAAAAGGATCGTGCCGTTTGCGGGTCTGGGAGTTGGGGCCAATTACAATAACTACAGCCTGTATTATAACATTTATGCCTCCAAGGATAACGGCTGGGGTGCACTCATTCGACCTCAGGCTGGGGCAATCTTCAAGCTGGGACAGAAGCAGTCCTGGGGCATCATTGCCGCCGTTCATTATGACTACTCGACAGCAAAGAGTAGCTATTTTAATTACCAGAATTTTGCCAGCATTGGGCTTCGGATTGGGTTCGTTTTCACCCAATTGTTTGACTGATTTCAGCTGGCTAAAAGGACAACGAATTTCAAAGTTATTTTTCCCGAGGACTTTTTAAACCCGCCCCTGACCTATATTTTTGCGCATGGCAGAGCAAATTCTTATCCTCGACTTTGGTTCGCAATACACCCAATTGATTGCAAGACGGATCCGCGAACTAAACGTTTACTGTGAGATTCACCCTTTTAGCAAAATCCCTCCCATTACCAGGGAAATAAAGGGAGTTATCCTTTCCGGAAGTCCTTGTTCTGTTCGTGACGCCGGATCACCCGATATTGACCTTTCACTTTTTAAAGACGTTCCTCTTTTGGGGGTATGTTACGGTGCTCAGTTGATTGCCCTAAAAACCGGCGGCACAGTGATGCCTTCTCAAAACAGGGAATACGGCCGGGCACGTCTTACCATAGTGGACCACCACAATGAGTTAATGAAAGAGATCTCTGTTGACTCTCAGGTATGGATGTCCCACGCCGATACGATTGAATCGATCAGTGATGCATTTGAAATAATTGCCAGCACCCATTCTGTGAAAATTGCAGCCTTTCGAAAGAAAGGGGAGAAGATGTATTGTATCCAGTTTCATCCTGAGGTAACGCATACCATTGAAGGAAAAAACCTGCTTCGGAATTTTGTGGTGCACATCTGTGGTTGTGCCCAGGACTGGACACCGGATCAGTTTGTGGAGACGACCGTCAATGAACTAAAGAAAAAATTAGGAAATGATAAAGTCGTCATGGCGTTGTCCGGTGGCGTTGATTCAACGGTGGCCGCTACCTTGGTTCACCGGGCGATTGGAAAAAATCTCTATTGTATTTTTGTCGACAATGGACTATTGCGAAAAGATGAATTTGAACAAGTATTAACTTCCTATGAGGGCCTTGGTCTGAATATCAAGGGAGTGGATGCCAGGGAGAAATTCTATGAAGCATTGAAAGGACTTTCTGAACCGGAATCCAAACGCAAGGCCATTGGAAGAACTTTTATTGAAGTATTTGATGAAGAGTCACATAAGATTTCCGATGTCAAGTGGCTGGGGCAGGGGACGATCTATCCAGACGTGATTGAGTCTGTGTCGGTGAAAGGCCCTTCAGTCACCATCAAATCACATCACAACGTAGGTGGTTTGCCTGAGAAGATGAAGTTAAAGGTGGTAGAACCTCTCAACACTTTATTCAAGGATGAAGTGCGTCTCGTGGGCAAGACCCTTCATATTGATCCTGCGATCCTTGGAAGGCACCCGTTTCCGGGACCGGGGCTTGGAATTCGCATATTAGGCGATATTACCCCTGAAAAGGTACGGATATTGCAGGAGGTAGATCATATTTTCATACGTGGTCTGAGAAATCATAACTTGTATGATAAAGTATGGCAGGCTGGAGCGATGCTGTTGCCCGTGCAATCAGTAGGGGTGATGGGCGACGAGCGCACATATGAAAAGGTCGTTGCACTTCGGGCAGTCATCAGCGTGGATGGAATGACTGCTGACTGGTCTCACCTGCCCTATGAGTTTTTAAGTGAAATATCTTCCGAAATCATCAACAAGGTGAAGGGAGTCAATCGGGTGGTTTACGATATCAGCTCGAAGCCTCCGGCCACCATCGAATGGGAATAGAACCAGCTTACACGTTTATGTTCAAGTATTTTAACCTTGTGATTTTTCGGCTGGCCCTGAGCGCTCTATGTTTATTCTTGACCCAATTCTCCAGCGCCCAGGATCCCAAGCGTCAATACAAGAATGCGAAGGAGTTTTTTGCCAATGGAAAGTATAATTTGGCGATGGAGTCGTTCAAGCCACTTCTGGCCTATGATAAGGATAATCCATATACGGAATACGCATCTTTTTACTATGCGCAGGCTGCTCTTCGAATGAATTACAATGCAGTTGCCAAAGACATGCTGTTGCAAATCAAGAAACTTTATGCGGATTGGGACCAGATCAACGAGGTAAATTTCTGGTTGTCCAAAATTTACTTTGACCGACATGAATACTTCCAGGCGATGCATATTCTCACGGAGGTCAAGCAAGAAGACTTTATTGACATTGAAGAAATCTCAAAGATGAGACGACACTACCTGCGTGAGATCATTGATCCTGAAATATTAAGGATGATGTGGGAAGAGTATCCGGAGGACGCAGAAGTTGGAACATCCCTGGCATGGGCGATTAGCCGTCAGCCCTTTGCTCAGCAGGACAAAGAGCTTCTGGATTCTGCCATCAGCCACTTCCATTTATCAAGTGAACAATTTGCCTCTGCGTCTTCCTCACCACCGGTATTCAAAGATCAATACAATGTTTCTGTCTTGTTTCCCTTTCTGGTGGCCTCGCTGGAACCTTCTCCCAATAAAAAACAGAACCAGCTGGTCCTCGATTTGTATGAAGGCATGCGCCTTGCCATCGACACATTGAATAAACATGGAACAAAAATCAATTTACTGGCCTACGATACGGAACGGAATCCGTCAGAACTGGAAAAGAGCAAGGGAGTAATGAAGACCCTGCTCGAAACGGACGAATTGAGAAATACGGATTTGATTGTCGGACCTCTCTTTCCGGAAGAGACCAAAATGGTACAACAGTTTTCGGAAAAGTATCAGATCAATATGGTCAATCCGGTTTCGTACAATTCAGACTATCTCGGTCAGAATCCGTTTGCAATTTTATTTCAACCATCGTTGGAAACCATGGGTGTCAAATCAGCGGAATTGTTGGGGAGTCGGCTCAAGAACAAAAATTGCATGATCATGTATGGAGATAAGCCTAAGGACTCCATCATGGCAGCAAATTTTTCAGTCCGTGCGAAGGAAATTGGTCTCCATGTCGTATGGGAGGAAGAGTTCAGAAAGGAAACGGCGGCCCGCATTATCTCCATCCTGGCAACCCCAACTGAATTTGATGAGTTCAAGAATCCTAAACAGTTTAAACTCAAGCTGGACAGCATTGGGAGTATCTTTGTTGCTTCCGACGATCCGCTCGTTTACACTAAGGTGATTAGCAGCGTTGAGTCACGGGGTGATTCGGTAGTCATTGTGGGTTCAGAATCCTGGCTCGACAACACATCGGTCGACTTGACCAAATATGAAAGGTTGCATGTGATGTTCATAGCACCCACCTACACCCCCCTTCGGCAAACATCCTTTATCGATTTCCGGAGAAACTTCATCAGAACCCACGGATCATTTCCATCCCAGTACATGAATTATTCAAAACTGGGATATGATTTCATGATGTTTACGGGGCATGCGCTGCAAAAGTATGGCGTCTATTTTCAGGAGGGCCTGATCAGGGATGGGCTGTTGCCTGGATGGCTCACCCGGGGTTACCGCCTGTCATCACACCGCGACAATCAGGAGGTGCCTTTTATCTATTTCCATAATGGCGAACTGAATTCTATCGAGTA
>JAYVEZ010000301.1:0-5260 GCA_043773645.1 Cytophagales bacterium | reverse complement strand
TTAAGGGGTTGAGAATAGGAGGTGCCATTTACCGTCAGCTTCAATGTATAGGTCCCTGGCATTACCCATGGCGATGTGTGATCCGGTGCGGTCTGCTGGTAAGTGGCTGAGATAGGGTAGGATGGAGGCACGTCCAATGGAGCATAATGCATATCCCACATAAACCGGTGAGACCCGGCCTCCGAAGAGAGAATCTGTTGCGGACGAATCCAATACAAGGGAATATTTTGTTCGCCAATCTCATATGGCCTGTCTTCGCTTGTGAATTTTCTAACCAGGTTCTTATTTGTGTCGAAGATTTCAAGAGACACAGCTCCTGTTGCTTTCTCTTTCATGTAATAATTGATAATCGCGCCATCGGGCGGATTCTGACCTGCTGGTTCTTCAGGCGGAAGCGGCGTGTCTGGGTACATGCTCCAACGAACGCGAAAGGCGGTTTGGGGCTGATACAACGTGGTGCTTGCAGAAGCGACTGAACTATTCATCTGTCGCAAGGGTGTGATGTCATCCAGTATCCAGAAAGAACGGCCATGAGTTCCAATCACAAGGTCATCGTCCTTAATGACTAAATCGCGTACGGACGTTGCAGGCATATTCAACCTCAGAGATTGCCAATGGTCACCATCATCGAATGAAACCGATACTTCATTTTCTGATCCGGCAAACAGAAGCCCTTTGCGCTGCGGATCCTCTTTTACCGCATTGATGGGTGAGTTGGGCAAGCCATTTACAATCTCTTGCCAGGTGTTGCCACCATCCCGTGTTCTGTAAATGTGAGGGTGCATATCATCAAGGCGGATGGAATTGACGGCGGCATAAGCAGTGTTTGCATCGGAATGACTGGCGTCCATCACAGAAATTTTACTCCATGAAGTAATGGAAGGAGGTGTTACGTTCTTCCAGTTTTTTCCGCCGTCACGTGTCACCTGAATCAATCCGTCATCGGTACCAGCCCAGATGGTGTTAATATCTTTATATGACGGAGCGATCGTGTATACCACGCCTCGTCTTGGCATCGTTTTCATTTCAGGTGAAGTATAAACACCAACGCTGCTCGGAACATCCCATGCTTCCCGCGAAAGATCAGGGCTGATCACTTCCCAGGTGTCACCGCCATTTTGTGTTTTGAAGATTACGTTGCCCGCAAAGTAAAGGGTCTTGGGATCGATGGGAGAGAAGAGTACGGGCGCCGTTCGGATAAAACGATGCTTGCCGCTTCGCACCGCTTCAGGCGAAATGTTTTGTACCTGTCCGGTGCGCTTGTCAAAGCGTGTGATCTTACCTCCGTAGATCATGTTGGGATTGAGTGGATCAGCCGCTACATAACCATATTCTTCAACACCAACCGGGTGCCACTCACGAAATGTAATCTGGCCATCATTGCCTCGGCTGGCAATACCAACCGAACCACTTTCCTGCTGACCGCCATATACATTGTATGGAAATTCATTGTCCGTGCTGACATGATAAAATTGAGCGGTAGGTTGATTATACCAGGAGCTCCATGTCTGACCACCGTTCACAGTGATGGTGGCTCCCTGGTCAAGTCCTAACAATATAATATCAGGATTGCTGGGATTGATCCAAATCCGATGGTAGTCGTCGCCACCGGGAGCGCCTTTGATTCCAAACCAGTTTATTCCGCCATCGGTAGATTTCCAGGTGACCACGTTGGCGCTGAAAACAATGTCCGGATTCTGAGGATGAACTTTCACTTCAGCAAAGTCGCTGCCGCGGCTCCAGATCCGGGCGTCAGGAGTGGTGCGGTACCACGAGGCTCCCGCATCATCGCTCCGATAAATACCACCCAATTGAGCAGCATCCACTGTGGCATACATCCTGTTGGGATCGCTGGGTGCGATGCAAAATCCTATGCGACCAAGACCTTGCTCAACGGTAGGCAGGCCTTTCGTCAATTTGTTCCAGGTGTTGCCGCCGTCTGTTGATTTGTAGAGTCCGCTGGCCTTTCCTTGCCATGCACCATTCTCCCAGGGACCTTGTCTTGCTGCCCAGATGTCGGCGTAAATTGTATTTGAATTCTTTGGATCGAGCATTACTTGTGCTGCACCGCTGTTTTCATCGATATAAAAAATACGTTCCCATTTCTTGCCGCCATCGACGGTACGGAAAATGCCTCGCTCAGTATTGGGACCATAGGGGTGACCCAACACAGCTGCAAACACCCTGTTTTCATTTTGTGGATCAATGGCAAGTCCACCGATTTGCTGGCCGTCACGGATTCCAGTGTTTGTCCAGGTTTTTCCTCCGTCGGTGGACTTATAGATTCCATCGCCAATGGAGAGATCGGGACGCTGAATGCCTTCACCACTTGCTACATAAATTGTATTGGGATTGGAAGGTGCCACGACCACATCACCTACCGAGCCGGTAGATTGATCATCAAAGATTGGTTTCCAGGTTAATCCATAGTCATTCGTCTTCCACACGCCACCGTTGTTGACACCGATGTAGAATACATTGGGTTGCTGCGGGACACCCACAGCGCCAACGGTTCTGCCGCCGCGGTGTGGGCCAATCATCCGCCATTTCATGGCATTAAATAAACCCGGATCGAAAGGCTGGGCAATGGCTGTTTGCGCCAGCGCCGATATCAAAAAAATAGTTTTGATGAATTTCATTTTCAGGGAATCAATGGTTGATGAAGAGTCTAAAAATATCCAGAACCAGCGTGAATTGCTATTTATATTTTGCGAATGATCGTACATTGTGATGGATAAATTTTTATCTCATGCAGCGATCCACCCTCCTCCTCATCTTGGCCATTCTCATGCTGGCTTTTTCATGTCAAAGGAAGCACACCGAAGCCGTCGGTAAGTTACACCTTGACTGGGAGGCCCTCGCCAACAAGATCATTGAGCGCAGCAATATGCAGCCGGGTGAACGGGTGATCATGGTAGGAAAGCCAGGGGATTTTGATCCGCTTGCTGCTATGCTAAGTGAGAGAATTCCAAAGACCGGTGCTGTATACCTTGGAGTGATTAGCGTTGACTCGACCACATGGCCGGAATCCTGGAAAACTGATTTTATCAAAGATGCAATGGCCAAACCAGACTATGACCCGAGAAATCTATTGGACATGATTGATCTGGGTATCATGCTGCCGGGTGCCAGTCCGGCAGATGCACCGTATGCAACATTGCAGGGGGCGCTTCGGCAACAGGTGGGGAGGACCATCCACTTTCATTGGAGCGGAGCCTATGGTTTTGATGGAAAGCCGCTCCCGATGGATGAGGGAATGAATACTTTGTATCAAAAAGCTATTTTAGAAACTGATTATAGCGGACTCGGTGCACATCAGGCTGCATTTGAAATGGCACTCAGAAAAGATTGGGTCGTAGTGACCACACCACAAGGTACCAACATCAAATTCAAAGTTGGAGATCGACCTGTTACGAGACAGGACGGAGACGCTTCGAATAGTAGAACTGCGTCAGCGCGCAATCTGATTGATCGGGAAGTAGAATTGCCTGCCGGCGCCGTTCGGGTTGCTCCGCTTGAGGAATCGGTAGAAGGAACCATCGCATATCCTGATTTGTATTGGGGCAATCAAAAGGTAGAAGGGTTGGTAATGACTTACAAAGATGGCATGATCACCGAGGTAAGCGCGAAGGTTGGTAAAGATTCAGTAGAAGCCGAACTCCGGAAGGGTGGACTCGCAGCGCATGCTTTCAGGGAGTTTGCACTTGGATTCAATCCAATGCTCACCGTGCAAAGTTCATATCTTCCGCACTACGGTTATGGTGCAGGGGTTGTGCGTCTTTCGTTGGGGAATAATCAGGAGTTGGGAGGGAATGTGACTTCAGGTAACTATTCACGAAATACTTTCTTTACGAATGCTACGGTAATGATTGGGGAGGAAGTGTGGGTAAAAGATGGAAAGCTTGTGAAATAGAGTACCCCTCTGTGTACCTCGGTGTGCATTCCTTGGTGTTCTCTGTGTTTATTGAATTCGTCGCCTTCGTAACAAGCATATCTGAATAATCTGAGTTCAACTTTATTTTAACACAGAGCCCACAGAGGAATACACACAGAGTTATAGATTAATACAAACTACCACTCAGAAAATAAATGAAAATATTACTTCCATTAATTCTTTTAGCAACCAGCATCGTCTTTGCTCAAAAGCAAAAAACCAAACCAACTGAGGTTTATTATCCCGCCTATCAGGATTGGAAGAAGAAATCGCCAGCAGAGGCAGGACTGGACGGCACCAAACTTCAGGAAGCAATTGATTTTTCCATCAGCCATGAGACAAAGAATCCGCGCGACATGGTACAATCACATTACCAGACATTTGGCAAGGAACCCTTTGGCTATGGCATTGGTCCCTTTAAAGAGCGGGGGGATGTAACGGGGTTAGTCATCCGGAACGGGTACATCGTTGCAGCGTGGGGCGATCCTTACCGGGTTGACATGACGCACAGCGTGACCAAGAGCTTTCTGTCGACTGTGATTGGCCTTGCGGTGGACAGAGGAATGATTGCGAGCGTTCATGATACGGTCTGGAAATATGTTCCGCCAATTCAACCCTACATCCCCATTTTAACTTCCGACAAATCCGATCAACTATCTAATTCACAATGGCTTACACCGTTTGAAACCAAGCACAATCGCAAGATTACCTGGGACCATTTGCTTCGACAGGTGAGCGATTGGGAAGGGACTCTCTGGGGCAAGCCTGAGTGGGCTGACCGTCCGGGCCCGAAACCGGAAGAATGGCAGACTAGGACCAGGGTTGAGCCGGGAAGCGTGTATGAATACAACGACGTCCGGGTAAATGCTTTGGCGCTGGCAGGACTCAGTGTCTGGCGGAAGCCACTTCCGGTTGTATTGAAAGAGAATATCATGGATCCGATAGGCGCTTCCAATGCCTGGCGCTGGTATGGTTACGAGAACTCTTATGTTGTAATTGATGGCCAGATCATGCAGTCTGTAAGCGGAGGCGGGCATTGGGGTGGAGGCATGATCATCAACGCAATGGATATGGCGAGGTTTGGATATCTTACCTTGCACAAGGGCAAGTGGAAGGACAAACAACTGATCTCGGAGGCCTGGGTGAAGATGGCATTGACACCCACGCCAGCACAACCGACTTATGGGTTCATGAATTGGTTTTTGAATACAGATAAGAAATTAATCCCCGGCGCGCCAGTTACGGCCTTTTATCATTTGGGGAATGGCAACAATGTGGTTTACGTGGATTTTGAAAATGATTTGGTGGTGGTGGTGAGGTGGATTG
>JAYVEZ010000300.1:0-7872 GCA_043773645.1 Cytophagales bacterium | reverse complement strand
GAGTGATAGTAGGTTCGGAAATATTCTCCTTCCAAGTGTGCCATGACTCCTTTCTTATTGAAGCGCCTGAATGCACCCTTTGTGTTGCCCTTTAATGCCCATAGAATTTCCCACAAACAAACGGGTGGCATGATCGTCCAGGTTACAAACCCATCGGGTGTTAACAACCGTTTCATGTGTCGTGTCACCAAGGAGAGGTCATCAATGCAATTGAGGCCACCAAAATTGGAAAAAATGTAATCAAAGGGTCCATCTATTTTATCCAATGCTTCATAGGAGCACTGTTTCGCCGTCCAGGTTGCATGGAGGTTAAACTGTCCAATCTTTTTATTGATCTGCGTGATCATTCCATCGGATACATCCGTGCTGAGTATCGTGTGACCTCTTCGGGCAAAGTACAGGGCATCGATGCCCGTGCCTGCATTGAGTTCAAGAATGCGGCTATTGGGTTTGATGACAGCGTTTACATGATCGTAAACCTGATTTCTCCATACCTGCAAAATGGAATTGGAGGCATCATCCTGGTCGTAATGATTGGATTGCTTGCTAAAGGCGAGGTTGATGCTCGAAAGGTCTAATTCTTCGCGAATATTTTTAGGATTTTCAGGCCTCATGCAGAGGGATTCTTTTCAACTGATAGCCATAGAACGCAGATGACAAGAAATAGAATGGCACGGAAAGTATTTTTCTGAATGGAGGAAGTGCTGCCAGTGGCTTTTCCATCCAAACAATTGCTTGGTTCACACCTCGTTTCAGCCGGTAACGACAATGAACATAATGGTACAGGATCTTGTAGAACGCAGGTGGATAAGTATTTTGAAACATCATGGCCAGATCATCCGAGTCTGACCAATTCTGTTTTGATTTGAATTGCGATTTTACAGCCTCGTGAAATTTTGTGCCTGGCAGTGGGTAGGAAACTGATATCCCGATATCATCTGGCATAAGGTCCAAAACCATTTTCAGGGTGGCGTCAATATCTTCTTTCACCTCACCAGGATAACCAAATTGTAGAAAAAAAGCCAGCTTCATCCCTTTTTGTTGGATCAACCGTGACGCCGCGTAAATCTGTTTTACGGTGGTACCTTTTTCCATGGCATCCAGAATTTTCTGTGAACCTGACTCAGCCCCCACCCAGATGGTTTCTGCCCCGGATTCAGCCAATGCTTCGATTGCGTCCTCCTGTAACAGCAAGTCAACACGGGACTGAATTGTATAGCGAAACTTGAGATTTCTTGTCTTGACCTCTTGTCTGAATGCATGAAGCCATCCGGGCTTCAATCCAAAAATATCATCGCACATCCATGCATGCTCGATCCCATACGCATTCACAAGAAATTGTATTTCATCCACTACCCGTTGCGGTGATCGTGAATTGTACCGGTTGCCGTAGATGGGTTTCGCACACCAGTTGCACTTGTATGGACAGCCCCGCGTGGTGGCCACATTCAGTGAAAAGTAGTTGTGTTGCTTCAGCCAGATGGACCGATATGATTCAATGTCCAAAAGGTCCCAGGCTGGCAATGGTAGTTCATCCAGGTTGCGCAAGACAGGTCGGTCTGCGGTGACCAACGTTTGATGATCCTTTGTAAATGCAAGGCCGCTCACTTTTTCCAGCGGCAGGTTTTCCTTCAGGGCAAGCAACAATTGCTTCAACGTGTCTTCGCCTTCACCCCGCACGATGAAATCAGCACCTTCTGTCAGGTATTTTTCGTAATGATCTGTAGCATCAGAGCTGCAAACAATAACGATGCTGCCGTTTTTTTTTGAGAGGCGGATCATGGAAAAAACAGCCTCACGCATAACCGTGAGACACATCTTGGTGAGGTAATTGAATCCGTCATCGTAAATGACCACCATGGAGGGTTTCTTCTGTTTCAACGACGCACCGATTTCATCCGGAGATGATGCAAGCGATGCATCAAATAGCGAAACTTTGAAACCCAACCCCCGGACAACTGAAGCGGCCAGCAAGGTACCCAGCGGTGGATACGGCCGTTGAAAACTCCATTGTTTCGGATCGAGTTTGTAGAAAAAACTGGAGGCAAACAGAATCTCACGCATGGGTAAGCGAACGTGAAAGCTTCGTTTCAAATTCTTTTATCTTCTCCTGAAGGTGAGTCAATACCCTTTTTTGGTTATTGCCG
Source organism: Cytophagales bacterium (assembly GCA_043773645.1). GTDB lineage: Bacteria > Bacteroidota > Bacteroidia > Cytophagales > Cyclobacteriaceae > ELB16-189. Next base: position 5,725 of record JAYVEZ010000300.1, on the reverse strand, counting down.
AGATGGACTTTGGATACATGAGGCTGGGTCTTGAGGGCAAGAGAGAATTCCGATGCGTCGAATAATTTTTGATACTTCCTCTTCAGGTGGAGTAAGGTGGCCTGCATGATCAACGCATTGACTTGTGTTGGAAAAAATAACCGGGCTATTTTTTCCAACACATTCTTTAGCCAGAAATCAGTCGGCGCACCGAGCCCCTCACTCTCTTTAGCCCTGAAATTTGGCAGAAAATCCCGCATCCAGCCATTGGCCTCCAACAGGTGAAAATACATTTCCTGATTGCACAATGGAATAAGGGTTGCAAGTTCTGTGGCCGTGAAAATGTTTTTTTCCTCAATGTCCAGTTGATCGGCCGCGATAAAATAATTGGCGCAGAATTCCTTGTGCCGTCGTCTGGGGATGAAAAACTTTCTGTACATCACAAATAGGGTTCTCGCAATCCAAAGCCTGCGGGGCTCAGTGATAACAAAAAAATCGAGATCACTTTTCTCATCCATATATCCTTTGGACAGCGACCCGGATGCCATAACACCCCGCACAAAGGGGAACCGTGAAATGAAGGTGGCCCTTTGTTGTGCCATGGGCAGATATTTTTCGGCTTCCTTGTTCCCCTTCACCCTGCGTGCCACCATGGCTTCATCATCTTTTAAGCAATAGAAATAGCCGAACTTGAAAATCAAACCCGTCTTCTCCAGTTCATGGAGTTCCTGCTGGAGTTCATTTAGAGTAAGAATATTGATGCTTGAAAACTTTTGGATTTCCGGAAGGGTTAGCGGGTAACTGAAAATGTCAAAATAGAGCAACGTCCGCAGCGTGGAGCGGCCCAGCCGGCTTACACTACCTTCGTGTGGTATATCCATCATTTCTAGGGTGGTTTGAAAGTAACGTTTTTTTGAGATTTAATCCTGACGAACTTTGAAAAATGACCAAAGAGTTGGACTTTTAATTTGATTCCTCCCACCAATTTGGTTACGAAATGAATGGTATGACCTTGTCACGCACGCGTTATCGCCTGAACACATTTTGAATATTGAGCGCATGAAAATCATACATTCCTTTCAGGATTACCGAAATCACTACGGAGCGAGTATCGTAAACCCGGAAAGCTTTTGGTCATCCCTGGCTGAGAATTTTGTATGGCGCAAAAAGTGGGACAAGGTACTGGAGTGGGATTTCCATAAACCTGAAGTGAAATGGTTTATCGGAGGCAGATTGAACATCACCGAAAACTGCATTGACAGGCACTTGCCGGAACGGTCCCACCAGACTGCCATCTTGTGGGAGTCCAACAATCCCAATGAAGAGTCAAGACGAATTACCTATCAATCATTGTCGGAACACGTCGGGCGGGTAGGCAATATGCTCAAGGCGCACGGCGTGAAAAAGGGAGACCGCGTGTGCATCTACATGCCTATGGTACCGGAGGTGGCCTATGCCATCCTGGGTTGCGCGAGGATAGGCGCCGTACATTCGGTGGTCTTTGCTGGCTTCTCATCGGGCTCATTGGTGGACCGCATCAATGATTCGGGCTGCAACATAGTTTTGACCGCAGATGGTGCATTCCGTGGAGATAAAACAATTGACCTAAAGTCGATTGTCGACGAAGCCCTGATGAAATGCCCTACAGTGGAAACATGCATCGTGCTCAAGCGAACCAATTCGTCGCTGAGGTTGAAACCCGGGAGGGATTTTTGGTGGCATGATGAAATGGATAAGCAATCTCCCGTTTGTGCTGCCGAAGAAATGGATGCTGAAGACATGTTGTTTATTCTGTATACATCGGGGTCTACGGGAAAACCAAAAGGCATGGTGCACACGTGTGGCGGCTATATGGTGTACACAGATTATACTTTCAAAACAGTTTTTCAATACAAGGAAGGTCAGGTGTTTTGGTGCACAGCGGACGTGGGATGGATCACTGGTCATTCCTACATACTGTATGGTCCGCTCTCAGCAGGCGGCAAAACCGTGATATTTGAAGGCATTCCCTCCTGGCCGGACATGGGGCGTTTTTGGCATGTGATAGAGAAACACCAGGTGAACATTTTTTATACAGCGCCCACGGCGATCCGTTCATTGGAGAAAGCACCCCTCTCCTTTGTAGAAAAGTATGACCTTTCTTCACTGAAAATCCTGGGTACGGTAGGTGAGCCGATCAACGAAGAAGCCTGGCACTGGTATGACGTCAATATAGGCAAGCGCAAATGTCCCATAGTCGATACATGGTGGCAGACGGAAACAGGAGGAATGATGATCTCACCCATTGCCGGCATTACCAAGCTGAAGCCGGCCCATGCCACCCTCCCTTTGCCCGGCGTGATGCCGGCGGTCATGGATGAAAATGGAAAAGAAATTGAGGGCAATGGCATCGAAGGTCGCTTGACCCTGAAATTCCCCTGGCCGGCCATCGCAAGGACAATCTATGGTGATCATAAGAGATTCAAGGAAACTTACTTTTCTACCTTCCCTGGAAAATACTTTACAGGCGATGGATGCAAGCGCGATGAAGATGGCTATTACAGGATCACCGGAAGGGTGGATGATATCATTATTGTGTCAGGCCATAACATGGGTACTGCGGAAATTGAAAGCGCCATTGATGAGCATTCAGCCGTTTGTGAATCGGCCGTGGTTGGATTCCCCCATCATATCAAAGGCCAGGGTGTATATGCGTTCGTCGTTACGTATGACCCTGTGCATGAAGAAAATCACCTGAGGAATGAGATCCGGGAGGTGGTATCCAAAATTATTGGACCGATTGCAAAACCCGACAAAATTCAATTTGTATCTGGCTTGCCCAAGACGCGGTCGGGTAAGATCATGCGCCGTATCTTGCGCAAAGTAGCAGAGGGCGATACCTCCAATTTAGGCGATACTACCACCCTCCTTGACCCTTCCATCGTAGAGGAAATCAAACGGGGGGCTTTGGGATAGTCTGGTTACTTCTGCTATCTTGGAAGAGATAAATGGCCTAAACCGTTACGTTGCATGCATTTTCGCTCAATTGTCGTCATCTGTATTCTGGCCCTGACGTCCTGTCTTGACAACAAGGACTATACGCTGGATTCGTTGACGCTCACCCCCACGGTGGCGTTCCCGCTGGCCTTCGGGAATATCAGCGTGCTGGATCTGGTCAGCGACAAAGACTCGACCTACCTGAAAGTTTATCCTGACGGGCTGCTTTATTTTTCCTACTCACAAACCCTGCCTTCCCAGGACGTTCGCGCCTTGTTCAAATTGCCGAACAATACGTCCAACTTCGGTTTTGATGCGCCAGCAGGGACTCTCCCGCCGATCCCAAGTGATGTCCTATTGAGCAGCGCCAATCAAACCGTTGATCTCAATCTTTCTCCTGAGCAATTGAGTGAGATGTTGCTGAAGACAGGTACTGTCGGCTACAACATTAGTCTTTCACAGGCCACCAGCCCCGTTAACGGGCTTCCTTTCGAAGTGACTGTGACCTTAACCGATGTGGTTGACAAGACTACCCAGGTGCCCCTGAGTTTTACCGCTGGGCCCGGAATTGGTTCCAAACCCTTGCAGAACTATATCATCAATATGAACAAGAACAAGTTCGCCATCAAACTGGATTTTACATTAAAGAAGCGAACCAATTCCGTCTTTGTTGCTGGTGGCACGAGGGTCAATATTCAACTGTCTTTTAATGGATTGGATTTTGTCTACATCAAGGGTTTTCTCGGTGATCAAACTGCGACCCTACCTCCCCAGACCATTGACATTACGGTTTTCAGCTCCTCCCTCAACAAATCCAAAATATCCTTTGTGCAACCCATTGTGAAAATGTCTGTGCGCGATGATTACGGAGTACCCTGCGAAGTAAATTTTTCAAAACTGCAGGCGAGCAAAACTGGAGCAACATTGCCGCTTCAGACAAATCCCTCAAGTCCGATCACCTTGAATTATCCTTCAGTGTTCGGTACCTCTGCCACCACGGCGGTGAGCATAACCAATGCAGCAGCAGTCATTGACTTTTCCCCTACGCAACTGGCCTATTCCGCAACTGCCCGGATCAACAAAGGATTGGCAGCTGGCAATAATTTTCTTGCGGACACCAGCAAGCTCAAGGTAACCCTCGCGGCAGAAGTGCCCCTGTATGGCCAGGCATCGGGAATCTCCCTGGCCGATACACTCAAGATTGATCTCAGCAGCGTAAACCAGTCTTCAGTCATTTCTTCTTCACTCAAGGTGAAAACAACCAATGAATTGCCGTTGGATGCCAACATCCAGCTCTACCTCATGGACAAAAACTATGTGATACTGGACTCAATCTTTACGAGCAACCAAACCTACCTGGTAAAGGCCAGCACAGTAACATCCGCAGGCGATTTGCAAACGGCGGGAACCACCGATCTGAAACTGGACCTTGCTGGTGATAAAGTCAACAAGCTGTTTTCCGCGAGCTATGTCCTGGTGCGGTCAAAGCTCAACACAACGAAAGATGCAAGTGGCACACTCCTGAATGTTAAATTCAAGACAGCCTATAAGCTTAAGATCAATATAGGATTATTGGCCAAATTGACCATCAAAGCGAAATGAAGAAACTTGCGCATCTGTTAGTCGTTTGTGCCTGCTTCTTCGCGAATGCTGCATTCGCTCAAACTGAGAGCACACTCTATTTTATGAATAGCCTCCCGCAGGTTGTTGACGCCAATCCTGCAATCATGCCCCGGTATAAACTGACGATTGGCTTGCCCATTATTTCATCCGTAGGAGCCATTTATTCAAACAACGGGTTTACCTACAATGATATCGTGTCAAAGACGAATGGCGTTGTGTCTGCCAACCTTTCCAAGTGGACCCAGGGCCTTGCGGAGAAGAACTATGTCACCGTCGCCGTTCAGACTGACCTTTTTAGGGTGGGTGTGCGCCTCAACCCAAAAATGTACCTGATGGTAAGTTCTACAGCGCGGGGATACAACCGTTCGATGATACCCAAGGGCCTCGCATCCCTTGCCGTTGACGGTACGGCACCGCTTATAGGAACATTTTCCAATACAGCACCACAGGAAGAGGCCGTCGGCTTTCTCGAAACGAACCTGGGACTGTCTTACCAAGCGAGCCCCAAGCTTACGATTGGGGGGAGGCTGAAATACCTTAATGGCATGAGTAACATCACAACAGAATCATCTTCACTGGTGGTCCAGGTGAGCGATACCTACCAGATTACAGCAACGGGTTCAGCCGTTGTTCGCACCTCTGGAATCAACAACCTGGGAAATTCAAATTATAAGGCGAGTGATGTGTTCAAGAACAGCGGTTGGGGAGTTGACCTGGGAGCCACTTACAAGTTCATGGATAAATTAACCGTTGGCTTTAGCCTTACGGACATCGGATACATCAAGTGGACAAATAACACGTATCAATACACCCTGGATCCCGCTACCGCCAAATACACTTTTTCAGGATTGGACATGAACAAGCTGCTGGCCCACAACTCAACCTATCTCAGTGGCCAGTTGGATTCCCTGAAGACGAAATTTCAAATGAAGGAGACCCCGAGCGGATCGTACACGACCATGTTGCCGGGTAAGATGTATATCAATGGGACCTATCAAATCATCACCAACCTCAGTGCAGGAGTGTTGTTCTTCACTGAGAAATACAGGGGCCGTACCAACTCCGGGATCACGGCCGCCGTCAACAAGAATTTTGGAAAATGGGTTTCTACTTCGCTGACGTACACGGTCTCCAACCGCTCGTATAA
>JAYVEZ010000299.1:0-5207 GCA_043773645.1 Cytophagales bacterium | reverse complement strand
TGACGTACTACTGGGCTCACCGCATGAGCCATGAAATCAACCTGTTTTGGGGCGGGCATGTTGTCCACCATCAGAGCGAAGAATACAACTTATCCGTGGCACTCCGGCAAAGCAGTTTTCAAGTCGTGTGGACTTTTGCTTTCAGTTTGCCGATTGCTCTCCTGGGGTTTAATACGATCGATTTCATCCTGATCTCTGCCTTTAATACTTTATACCAGTTCTGGATTCACACGGAGACCATCAACAAAATGGGCTGGTTTGAATATGTCTTCAATACACCCTCCCACCACCGCGTGCACCACGGTCGCAACCCAAAGTACATCGATAAAAATCACGCTGGCTCACTCATCATCTGGGACAAGATGTTTGGCACGTTCCAGGCGGAAGAAGAAAGACCAACCTATGGCATCACCAAGCCCATTCACAGTTGGAACGCTGTCTGGGCCAACTTTGATCACTATGCGACGATGGCCCATGAAATGAAGATGATCCATTCGTGGCGCGACAAGATCAGGTACATGTTTAGCAAGCCCGGATGGTTTCCGGAAGACCTTGGCGGATACAGACCCGCCCCCACCATTGACCCTGCGCGCTATCAAAAATATGATACACCTTCACCACCTTCCCTGAACTATTATGTTCTCTTTCAGTACATCCTGTGCCTGGTAGGCACCGCCTTTTTCCTATTCAACCAATCGAAATTTTCGATGACTGAAAAGGCCGTCATTGCTATTCTCATTTCTATGGTGGTGGTCAACTGTGGCGTATTGTTTGAGGCCAAGCCTTGGGTCAAAATCGCTGAGTGGATTCGCATCATCTTATACCCGGCAGGACTTATACTTCTCACACTTATATTGAATTGGCCGTACATCCTGATCGGCGTATCCATTCTTTACTTCATTATCTCGGCTACCTGGTATTACACGGTGTCGAAACAAGCACATGTGGCGAAAGCTTAGTCTGTTCACCCTGGTTCTTTTCTTTTCTTCCTGTGGGAGAGATTTGCCTGCTCTTGAAGGTATTGACCTTCCGAAATGGAAGGAGGACAAAAATGGCTGCGGGGGGTACCGTGAATCGGTCGATGACGTCTTGCAACAGGAACTATCGCAACTCAAGGGCCTTTCTGAAATGGATATTATCTCGCTCTTGGGGAAGCCTGATCAGAATGAATTATACAAGCGGAACCAAAAGTTCTTCTATTATTTTATCTCACCAGGCTCCAGCTGCAAAGGGTCATCTGCGACCCCACTGAAGCTGATCCTGCGATTCAATGCCATGGGATATGCCCAGTTGGTTTCGATGGAGAAAGATTGAATGCGCGATTTTTTCGCTAACTTCATCTGACCAAACCACCCACCATGCAATTTCACAACAACGAGCTATTTCTGCTCTACAATCCCCAGAGCACGGTTGGCAAGCAGACCAAAGCCCTTGCCCTTGACATCTGCACCAACATCAATACCATTGATGCCAATCGCGAAAAGCTTTCACCCATGTACTGGAAAGAAATTGTGGGCATGCTGGGTATGCAGCCCAATGACTTGCTGGACCACTCCCATGAAGATTATAAAACCATGGTGGCGGGCAAGGAATACACCATGAACGGATGGCTTGAAGTACTTTCTCATTATGCCCACCTGCTGCGGGCGCCCATCGCCATTTATCATGGGAAGGCAGCGCTGTGTCAAACACCCACCGACATTATGAGACTGGGCGGCGCCGTATCACAGGGAGACAAAGTACTGCCACACCTGAAGAGATATAAATAAATTCCCCTTCTACCAACTGATTCTCAATGGGCCTAACTCTGTAGCCTGTTTGGTGATATTGGATTCCTCCTTTGCCTTGCGGTCCACGAAAGTGACCGGAGGAGATTCACTTTCTTATCCTGTTTGCTAAAATCAAGTGGATACAATAAAGATGGCTTGAAGAACAAACTCTTGCCTGATTGTATCATATCGAAGAAAGAAATTTTATATATGCCATTGAGGCTCTTGATCTCCACTGTTTTAATGTTCTCCAGGGGTACAACAATGTCAAAACCCTTCTCTGTGATGTACAGGTATTCTTCATCAAACTCCACAGCCTTTATTTTTTTATAGATTGAATACAATCGGTTAACTACCAATGCACCCGTCAGAAGGAAGGTGAAATTGTACCATCCCTTCATAAATACGATGTAAAGAGATGCAAGCATAAGCGACGACAAAATCGCTATCAGGATAAGGCACCATACCCGATAAGCATTTACTTGATGAATGGTCAGAAATGATATTTTTTTGGTGGGCTTTCCTTCCATCAATTGAAGTCTATATTTGCAAAGTTAAAGATATACGAAATGAAAAACATCGCTGTCATTGGTTCCGGAACGATGGGCAATGGAATCGCCCACACCTTCGCTCAAAGTGGATACAAAGTGTACCTCATTGACATCTCAGAGGACTACTTGAAAAAAGCGCTGACCACCATTGAGAAAAACCTGGGCCGGCAAGTCGAGAAAGGTACCTTGACCCGGGAGATCAAAGATCAGGCAATGGCCAACATTGCCACCACAACTTTTCTGAAGGAGGGAGTAAAGGATGCTCACCTGGTGATAGAAGCGGCGACTGAAAACATCGACCTGAAGCTCAAAATATTCAAGGAGATCGATGAGAATACACGACCCGAAACGATTCTTGCCTCCAATACTTCATCCATCTCCATTACCAAAATTGCCTCGGTTACGAAGAGCCCGGACAAAGTCATCGGCATGCATTTCATGAATCCGGTGCCCATCATGAAGCTCGTCGAAGTCATCAGGGGGTACAGCACCAGTGATTCGGTAACAAAAACGATCATGGACCTTGCGAAAAATCTCGGGAAGATCCCTGTTGAAGTAAACGACTATCCAGGTTTCGTTGCCAACCGGATCCTGATGCCCATGATCAATGAGGCCATTGGGTCACTGTATGAAGGAGTAGCGGGCGTTGCTGAAATTGACACCGTTATGAAGCTTGGCATGGCACACCCGATGGGACCTCTCCAATTGGCAGACTTCATTGGATTGGACATATGCCTTTCCATTCTGAATGTATTGTACAGCGGTTTTGGCAATCCAAAGTATGCCCCCTGCCCGTTGTTGGTAAACATGGTGCAGGCCGGGCACAAGGGTGTCAAATCCGGAACAGGGTTTTACCGGTATACGCCCGGGAGCAAGGAACTGATCGTCGCCGACCGTTTCAAGAAGTAAATCCTGAAGCGGCTGGCATCGATCAATAGGTGGTAAACTATTTTTTCAGGAGGTCCCTGATTTCTGTCAGCAATACAATTTCTGCGGTGGGAGGCGCGGGCGGTGTGGGCTTGGCTTCCTCCTTTTTCTTGGCAGCATTCGCAGCTTTCACGATCATGAACAGGACAAAGGCAATAATGATGAAGTTGATGACCGCTGAAATGAAACTGCCGTACTTGACGGAGCCCAGGACGGTAAGGTCTTCCAGTTTTGTCAGGTTGGCTGCTTCCAGCGCAGGTTTCAACATCAGCGGGGTGATCACATGATCGATTAAGGAGCTCACAATCTTGCCAAAGGCGGCACCGATGATCACGCCCACTGCGAGGTCAACAACATTGCCACGCATGGCAAAGGATTTGAATTCATTCCACATAAAAAGTTCGGGTTAAGGTTAGGTTAGGGTTCGTCAAAAATATTATATCATGGCTAGATTACAATCACCCAACCAATAAAATAGCCCCTTGACCAATAGGGTTTGACATCTTAAGAAAAAATGAACAGTTTGCGGTCTGACCCGTTATAGGGGCAAGCTAAAGTGCCAGAATGATAGAAAACCCTCTTCCCCCCGTCATAGCCGTAATAGATGATGATACTGTTTATCAGTTTACCGCCTCCAGAACCCTCAAGGCAACCAAGCTGGCTGATCAGGTATTACAATTTCCCAATGGCCAGGAGGCACTGACCTTTCTTCAACACAATGCTACCGAGGCTAATAAATTGCCCGACATCATCTTCCTGGACATCAATATGCCCGTGACCGATGGCTGGATGTTTCTGGATGAGTTTCAAAAATTGAAAGAAGAATTCCCCAAGGATATCAGGATCTATATGGTCAGTTCCTCCATTGATCCGCGCGACCTCAACCGGGCCCAGAGTAATCCATCCGTGTCCGAGTATGTCGAAAAACCTGTGAGCCTGTCGAAGTTCTCAGAGTTGTTGGGTCGGTTTGGGATAGCCGATCGCTAACGGATGATCTTCAATTGGTTTCTTAAACCACGGAAGCTGATCAACTCGAGCCCCGCACTTCCAATAAACATTTTGGCCTGAATCTTTACCGGAATCCTGTTCAGGTCATCGGAGATCCAGCACGCGACGGAGTTCTCACCATCGAACAAAGAATTTTTAGGCATCACGGGGCGCAACTTAAGACACTGAATCTTACCCACCCGCGTATGGACTACTTCCTTCCCGATATAAATAACTTTCAGATTATAAAATGCGTTTTCAAGGAAACCAGAAATCGTGATCGTATCCCCTTTGGGAACCTTGGTGAAGTCCACGATGCGGAGAAATAAGAATCCGGATACCAGGTCTTTTGCGTTCTTGGGACCATCATACACCTTCGGCTCATCGTACACCCCGGTATTGTCATTTTTTACTCTGATTTCTACCTTGTTTTTCTCCTGATCAAAATTTACAATTTCATCCCTTCGATACGAGCCCTCCTTCAGTTTCCGATAGGCAAGCTGTGTGCCGAGTGTGGCGGTATCAATGTAGGCACCCCAGTTGTCGTCAAAACGGGAGACCCAGGAAATCCAATCGCTGGTGGCACCATAGGCATCGACTTTATAACACGTGCGCGAATTGATTTCATGCAGCTTGTGATCAACGCGCGTAATGCCCTTACCCACAGTGAAAAAAGCAAGGTGTGCCTTGTACTCAAGTTCTTCGCCCGTACCATAGGCGATGTTTTTTGTGACGGGTATTGCCTTTTGCCGGGAGGCCAGGAAACCACACAAAGCCACCACCAGGACGATTCCAATGATCAGGTACTTCATATCACAAAATTAATTCATTCCCATCACGACTTCAAAGGTCGTGCCACGGCTATGCTGAAATATGGTTTTCCCGCAGGGCTTCATTTAAAGATGTCTTTTTATCCGTACTTTCTTTGCGTTTGCCAATAATCAACGCGCAAGGTACCTGGAATTCGCCAGCA
>JAYVEZ010000298.1:0-3671 GCA_043773645.1 Cytophagales bacterium | reverse complement strand
GCCGTTGGATATGATGATGAAGGCGTGAAGTGCGGACAGTGGGATATCATCAAAGACGGTATCCTTGTCAACTATCAGGTGATCCGAGACCAGGCACACATCCTGGGCCTCAATGCCTCACAAGGCTGTTGCTACGCCGACAACTGGAGCAGTGTTCAGTTCCAACGCATGTCCAACATCTCATTGCAACCAGGCAAGGACAAGCAGAGTGTGGATGATCTCATCAAAGGTGTCGAAAAGGGAATTTACATCGTAGGCGATGGATCTTTTTCCATTGATCAGCAGCGTTACAATTTTCAATTTGGCGGACAATTGTTCTACGAAATCAAGAACGGAAAGATTGTAAACATGTTGAATGATGTTGCCTACCAATCCAACTCCCAGGAGTTTTGGAATTCCTGTGCAGGCATCTCCGATGAACGGGACTATCGCCTGGGAGGTTCCTTCTTCGATGGCAAGGGTCAACCCGGTCAGGTGAGCGCGGTGTCGCACGGTTGTTCCACCAGCCGATTCAATGGCGTCAATGTAATTAACACATCAAGAAAAATCGGATAACCCATGACAATCCTCACACAAGATGAAGCCCGTTCTTTAATGAAGAAAGTACTGGCGTACTCGAAAGCAGATGAATGTGAAGTCAATCTGAACGGCACAGACCGGGGCAACATCCGTTATGCACGGAATGCAGTTTCCACCAGTGGTCGCGTAAGTCAAAGCACCCTGGTGGTGCAATCAGCTTTCGGCAAGAAGTCCGGGGTGGCCACCATCAATGAATTTGATGATGCCTCACTTGAAAAGGTTGTGCGAAGGGCGGAAGAGCTGGCACAGTTGGCACCTGAAAATCCGGAGTACATGCCGGTTCTCGGTCCGCAAAATTATGCCGAACCGATCACCTATGTTCCAGCGACGGCTGCGATCTCACCGCGGTTGCGCAGTGATGCGGTGGCTCAAAGCATTCAAGTGGCCAAGGACAATAAAGTGGTGGCGGCTGGATTCCTCGAAGACAATACCCGCTATGCAGCCATGATGAACTCCAAAGGTCTTTTCGCCTACAACACGTCCACCAACATCGACTTCTCCATCACGGTGAGAACGGAAGATGGCAAAGGATCAGGCTACGCCACAAGAGGCTACAATGACGTTACCAAACTCGATACGAAAGCTGTAACAAAAATTGCCACAGACAAAGCAGTGATGTCGGCAACAGCCAAGGCGATTGAACCTGGCAAGTACACGGTGATCCTCGAGCCCACGGCAGCGGCCGTATTGATCGAAAGAATTTTCTTCGGTCTTGATGCCCGCCAGGCAGATGAAGGCCGAAGCTTCATGAGCCTGCCAGGTGGGAAGACACGCCTTGGAGAAAAACTGGTTGATGAACGCATAAATATCTATTCCGACCCGTTGAATGCAGAACTACCCACCAGCACCTGGAATGGAGATGGCAGACCCCAGGAAAAAACAAGCTGGATTGAAAAAGGTGTTGTCAAAAATCTCACCTACTCACGTTACTGGGCAGAAAAGAAAAGCGTGAAAGCAATCCCAGGCCCCGATGGAGCAATCATGGAAGGCGGAACCAAAACCATTGAAGAATTGATCGCAGGAACTAAAAAGGGAATCCTCGTTACGCGCTTGTATTATATCCGCGATGTTGATCCGCAATCCCTCCTCCTCACAGGTCTGACGCGGGATGGCACGTTCTATATCGAAAATGGAAAGATCCAGTACCCCGTCAAGAATTTCAGGTTCAACGAAAGCCCGGTGATCATGCTGAACAACCTGGAAGAACTTGGAAAACCGGTGCGGACAGTGAGCGATGAATCCAATGCGAACTATCTGTTGCCTCCGATGAAGATCCGTGACTTTACCTTCACCAGTCTTTCGGATGCCGTTTAGGCCATCGTTCCAGTCTTGAATCCAATAATCCCCGGCTTGTTCGGGGATTATTATTAAAACCCCCTTCGATAACGACCCTTTGCTCCTCCGCTCATATAAATTTGCAAGGTAAAAGGTGTTTATAAAAAGAACTTGCCGGTCCCGATGCCTGAGAACAATAAATTCTTTTTCACACGCCTGCATTATGAATCCGGCGACTGGGACGTTGACCAGCGGATGCCCGTGAATATCTTGAATTCGTTGATTGAGTATACCACCATACCCGTGGAGACAAAGGAGAACATTGTGCCGCTGGGCAGTGATGAGATTTTTCGGTGCCCTTTCTGTTATCTGAGTGGGCACAAACTGGTGGAGTTTACTAAGAAAGAGCGCGATAACTTTGAAAAGTATGTGCGTCAGGGAGGATTTGTATTTGCCGATGACTGCAACCATGACATTGATGGTTTGTTTGCGAAATCGTTCGAAGCACAGATGGAGCAGATTTTTGGACCAAAATCCCTTCAAAAAATCCCAAACAACCATGCGATCTATTCCACGTTCTTTCAATTTGACGGCCCTCCCACCACCTCGCAAGAGCTCAATGGATGGGGTGATGATATTGTACACAATTATCTCAAAGCGATAGAAATCAATGGCAAGATTGGCGTACTCTACAGCAACAAGGACTATGGGTGTGAATGGGACTACGATTTCAGGAATAAAAGATTTTATAGAATCGACAACACCAAGTTTGGAATCAATATTATTATGTATGCCTTAACAAGTTAATGAATTCACTCCGCGTTAGCATCTTTGCGGTTAAATTTTCAGCCTGTAATAAATAGTGGGTTGGGCTGGTGACCGCGGAGGCGCTAAGACGCTAAGAATACAGGAATACTTCAGTCAAGAAAATATACCTACACAAATGAACCACTTGCAAGCCACCGAAAAGACCGTCAAGGAATTGATCGACAAATTAAAAGAACTCAAAAGGGAAATCGGCAAAGTTATTGTCGGCCAGGAAGAGATCATTGATCAACTGCTCATTACTTTCCTTGCGGGTGGGCATGCGCTATTGGAAGGTGTGCCCGGACTTGCCAAGACCCTCATGATCCGCACCTTATCCGAAGCCATCAGCCTTCGCTTCAGGAGAATACAATTCACACCTGACCTCATGCCCTCAGACATTATCGGAACGGAAATTCTGGAGGAAGATCATACCAGCGGCAAACGGATTTTCAAATTCAACCGCGGGCCCATTTTCGCCAACATCATTCTTGCTGACGAGATCAACAGAACCTCTCCCAAAACCCAGTCAGCGTTGTTGGAGGCCATGCAGGAATTTGAAGTGACGTACGCAGGCACAACCTATCCGCTCGAACGGCCGTTCTTTATTTTGGCCACACAGAATCCCATTGAACAATCAGGCACATTTCCTTTGCCTGAGGCGCAACTCGATCGCTTTCTTCTCTATATTAAAGTAGGCTACCCTACCGCCGAAGAAGAGCGCACCATCCTGGAAAGTACAACGGGGCGAAAAGGGGCTGAAATAAAGAAAGTAATTGACGGTACAAACATTCTCGAGGCGCAGAAACTGGTGCGTGATGTACACATCAATGCTGACCTCATTGATCTTGTGAGCAGAATGGTGCGCGCTACCCGTGCAGCACAAAGTGAAAGCAAGTTTGTAAACGAGTGGGTACGTTGGGGTGCTGGCCCACGGGCAGGACAAGCCATGATCCTCACCGCCAAAGCCAGGGCGCGGCTCCATGGAAACTGTTCAGTCACGCAGGCAGATA
>JAYVEZ010000297.1:0-2690 GCA_043773645.1 Cytophagales bacterium | reverse complement strand
GTAAGTCGACCAAACTGTGACACTACCCAGAAGTATGAATCGTTGGCATGAGAAACAGCAATGGATCCCCCTCCGATTGCGACGACCAAAATGGAAAGTTCGACGGGCGTAACAAGTCCCGCAGTGCTTGCCAAAGGTGCCATGAGGGAGCTGGTGATAATCATGGAGGATGTGCTTGAACCCTGGGCAGTCTTTAGGATCGCTGCCAGCAGCCAGGCCATGAAGAGAAAGACTATGCCATGCAGGTCTGAACCTGAAGCATAAGTTGAAATCAACCCGGCAATGCCACTGGTTTTAATGATTGCGCCGAAGGCACCCCCGGCACCTGTAATCAAAATGATAATCCCTGCGTCCCTCAATGCTTCTGATATCCAGTCTGGCCAGTCTTTGTCCCGGGCGCGGTCAATCAAAGTCAAAGAAAGCAAGACGCCGATCAATAATGCCACCACGGGAATCCCAAGTACCGCAAGGATCTTGGTGATCGGGTGGGTAGATGATATCAGATTTCCAAGGGAGCCAGCAGTGATCAGAAGAATGGGTAAGGTGAGTGGCAGAAAGGCTGGCACCCAGTGAATGGTTTGAGCTCGTTCCTGTTTGAGTTCTGTGTCTGCCGTGATTGTAATGGTTGTTCCAACTTTCAGTGCATAGAGATATGAAACCAAAACCACGGGAATAGACGCGAGGAGTCCAACCAGAATAACCATTCCAAGTTGATCACCAAGTCCAACGGTGGCCGCCGCTGCGAGTGGACCGGGCGTAGGGGGTACCATGACATGGGTTGTGTAAAGTCCGGATGAGAGTGCCAATACAAGTGCCCCTTGACTTGCTGATGTTTTCATTGCAAGGGATGGAATAAGCCTGGAAAGGATGATAAATCCTGAATCGGCGAAAACGGGTATTCCCACCAATGCACCAATGGCAGCGATCGCCAGCACGGGTCTCCTGGCACCAAAGACCTTGAGAATTCCGTTGCTGACCACTTCCATAGCGCCGGTTTTCTCGAGTACGATCCCCAGTACAGAGCCAAGGGCAATGATGATTCCTATTTGCTGTAACAAAGAGCCAAACCCTGCCTGCATGGTAGGAATGATTTCAGGAATCGGAATTCCGACAATCAAAGCGAAAAGAATCGATGCGAATAGCAGCGAGAAAAATGCATTTAGCCTGACATACTTCGGCCACAATACCATACAGAGAATAGAGAGGAGAAGGCCTGCGATGATACGAATGGCTTCAATACTCATAGGCAAACGCGACAGATCAAAAAGATTACGGTTTAATTTCTAAATGGAATATAAGGAAATACATCCCCAGCCTTGAAAAGAGTTCCGCCAACAGGCAGTTCCAGGAATCCGTCCACCATCTTCAGATTGGCAAAATCACCGGAACCTCCACCTGGCTTAGGGTAAGCCATCAGCTTTCCTGATTCATTTCTGACGATTACCTCCAGAAAGTAAGTGAGTTCAGGTTTGAATGAAAAGTCTTCAGCAAGAAACGCAAAAGATGATGCGGGTTCTACGCCCATGCTTTTCATCAGCCAGGGATAGACGTATCGGTAAAAGCACATAAATGTTGAGACTGGATTCCCCGGCAATGCAAAGACCACTTGTTTTTTAGTAGCCCCAAACCAAAATGGCTTGCCGGGCTTTTGACTTACTTCGTGAAAAAGCATTTGAACACCCAACGATTCCAGCGCAGCAGGCACAAAATCAAATTTTCCTTTGGATACTCCACCACTTAAAATAATGAGCTGGCGATCCGTCATGATCTTTCCCAACTCGCGATCCAGGACATTGCGGTCGTCGGGCAGGTGAAAAAGGTCTGCGTGACCACCCATTCCCGATAATGCGGCGCGGAGTGTATAGCTATTGGATCTTCTGATTTGATGGGGTTGGGGCGGATCGCTGATATCCACCAATTCATTTCCAGTCGAAATAATGGCTGTCTTGGGAAAGGCAACAACGATGGCATCCCTTCTTCCCACGGAGGCAAGCAAAGCTACTTCGGAGGCAGCGATCTTATTGCCAGGAGACAATAAGACGTCGCCCCTTTTGGCATCATGGGCACGGGGGTGAACGCTCTGACTTTTTTCAATTGGACTGCCCTTTAGTCTCGCGATCTTGTTGACAATGATAACATCCTCATACCGGATTACTGTATCACAACCTACCGGCAGCATGGCACCGGTCATTACTTCGATGCAGTTGTGAGGATCTTTTAAGGTGATGCGCGGTTGTCCGGCAGCGAGGGTTGCTTCTACTTTGAAATCCCGCCAGCCATCTTGAAAGGAATCAAAGGAGATGGCAATGCCATCCATGGCCACCCTGTCAAAGGGAGGCAAGTCGCGGTCAGCTTTGATGGCTTCGGCCAGAATCCGGCCCATGGACTGATCAAGCTGCACCGTTTCTTTTTCAGGGCGGTAGAGGTGGTTTTGAATAATGGCTGTTGCTTCGGAAACAGTTACCATGAAATGGGTTATTTTTGATTCAAGATAACCAGAAATCTGCATCGAAAAATGAAGAGCAAATTGAGCCATGTAGACAACGCAGGCAACCCCACCATGGTGGATGTATCCGAAAAGAAAGTGACCAGGAGGATTGCCCGGGCGCAGGCGACCGTGTATTTGGGAAAGAAGATATTGTCCGAGATCAAAAACAAGGAACTTGTCACTAAGAAAGGACCTGTATTTC
>JAYVEZ010000296.1:0-2144 GCA_043773645.1 Cytophagales bacterium | reverse complement strand
GTATGGGATGAAAATAATCCGTTTGTAAAAGACCACGCCGCACAATTGTATCGGGTGGCAAAAGTCATCAGCTTTGAGGAAAGAATTGGACAATAAACGCCCCCGGTTGGGGTAACGAAAGCTAATCAGTGACCTTTATCAATGGATATTGTGCAGTCCGGAATAACCAGATTGTAAAAGATCATCAGTTGATCTATAAAAGTGCTGGCGCCGATCTCCCCACTTTTCTCAACGGGGCCTATTCGTTTCTCAAAACGGAATACCCCAAGTTCTATAAGATGAACCCCCTTTCGCAATTGGGGATACTGGCGGCAGAAGTTTTGCTCAAAGGCAGGATTTTGGCAAAGGAATATCCATCCGACCAAATTGGTGTCGTGTTGTCTAACGCGTCTTCCAGCCTGGATACCGATATTGACTATTTTGAGACGCTAAAAGAAATCCCAAGCCCTTCTTTATTTGTTTATACCTTGCCCAATATTGTTGCGGGTGAGATTTGCATCCGGCATCAGTTTAAGGGAGAGAATGCTTTCCTGGTGTTTGAAAAATTTGACGCGCCATTTCTTTCCTTTTATGTAGACCGGTTATTAGGAAACGATTCGGCCCAGACTTTTCTGGCGGGCTGGGTTGAGGTACTGGGGGGCCATTACGATGTTTTTCTATATTTGGTGGAAAAGCAAAAAGGGGCATTGGGAATCAAACACACTGCGGAAAATCTTATAAAACTTTATATTTCGGAATGATGGAACAGTTGAAGGCTAACCTGAAGAGTCAAATTATTGAGGCATTGAAATTAAAGCACCTCAAACCAGAAAATATCGGAGATGATCAACCCTTGTTTGTAGAAGGAATTGGACTGGATTCGATTGACGCACTGGAGCTTATTGTTTTGCTTCAGCAGCAGTACAATATAAAGATTAAGGATCCGCAGGAAGGGCCAAAAATTTTCCGCTCAGTCCAGTCCATGGCGGAATATATTCAAGCCCACAAAAATCCCTAGCCTTGAAAGGCAAGGTCTATGTTGTGGGCTTAGGGGTCGTTTCGGCGATCGGAAATTCGGTTGAGGAGAATCTGGCTTCGCTTGAAGCCTCACGCTCAGGAATTGGCCCCATCACCCTATTCGTTTCTGAACTTAGCTTGCCGGTAGGGGAGGTAAAACTGAGCAACGATGATCTCACCAGAGCGTTGAGTTATAAGAGTAGAAAGACTTCCCGCACTGCTTTGCTGGGAATACTGGCGGCGCGCGAAGCGCTGCGAAATTCATCGCTCACCATAAAGAATTGGCGAACCGGGCTTATTTCTGCCACCACTGTTGGCGGCATGGACCGGACTGAAAACTTCTTTGTGGATTTTCTGCGGGACCAGCAGCGAGGAAGGCTTCGCGATGTGGTGGACCACGAATGTGGCCGCAGTACAGAACGGATAGCGGATGATCTGGGGGTTAAGGATTTCATTTCGACCATCAACACCGCCTGCTCTTCCTCCGTCAACGCGGCAATATATGGAGCGCGTTTGATTCAACACGGACATCTTGACGTGGTTATTGCCGGCGGGACCGATGCCCTTACCAAATTTACCTTGAACGGATTCAACAGCCTCATGATCCTGGATAAAGAACCATGCCGGCCATTTGATGCCACAAGGGCCGGGCTCAACCTGGGTGAAGGTGCTGGTTTCCTCGTCCTTGTTTCGGAAAAAGTACTTCTTGCCGAAAAAGCGAAGCCAATGGGTTTCATCGCCGGCTTTGGAAATACGAATGACGCATTTCACCAGACCGCCTCATCTCCGGAGGGTCGTGGATCATTGTCAGCGATGCAAAACGCATTGTCGATGAGCGGACTAAAGAATGAAGACATCGATTACATCAACCTGCATGGCACAGGAACACAGAACAACGATAGCTCTGAAGGGGCGGCGGTGCAACGATTGTTTGGCGAGAAAGTGCCAAGGCTGAGTTCCACCAAAGCATTCACGGGTCATACCCTTGGTGCGAGCGGTGGAATTGAAGCGGTATATTCGATGCTGGCCATTCAACAAGGATGCGTGTATCCAAATTTGCGGTTTGCCAGTCCGATGCCGGAAGTGAATCTCACACCCCAGCGGATCTTTCAAAAAGGCTTACCCATACGGCACGTGCTGAGCAACTC
>JAYVEZ010000295.1:0-6234 GCA_043773645.1 Cytophagales bacterium | reverse complement strand
GTGTTGAATCGGGCACGCACCACGCTCGCCATTTCGCTGATGGTGGGTTCGCTGACGGCACCGTATTTCTCCAGGGTCTCGGGTTTTACTCCCAGCTGCTGCATCTTTATCTGATAGGCGTAAGGGATCATGCTGCCGAGAAAATAATCTGAACATCCGGGGACACTGGTAATCAAGTGTGAGACGTAGCCGCCGGTACAACTTTCTGCAATGGAAAGGGTGAGCTTCTTGGATCGCAACAATTTTCCGATCGCCACTTCCAATGGCTCTTCGCCGTATCCATAAATATAATCGCCGGCCAGGGGAAGAAGTTTCTCTGTCAATGAATCCAATTCACTTTGAAGTTTCTCTGTTGAATCGCCAATACCGGTGAGGCGTAACTTCACTTCGCCCAGGCTGGGAAGGTAGGCCAGCTTGATATGTTCGGGCAATGATTTTTCCCAGGGAGCAAGCTTGTCGGCCAACATGGATTCACCGATTCCTACTGTCCGTATCACTTTGTGTGTAATCACGGGCATTTTGTAGGTCGTCAACAGTTTGGGAATGACCTGCTCAGTCATCATTCTCTTCATTTCATGTGGCACGCCGGGCATGGACATGAAGACCTTCCCGTTCTTTTCGAACCACATGCCGGGTGCTGTGCCGATGGGGTTGGTGATCTTGGTGCAACACACCGGCAAGGCTGCCTGCTGGCGGTTGGTCTCTGTCAACTCGCGACCACGGCTCACAAAAAATTCCCTCACTTCGGCCAATGCCTCCTCATGAATTTTCAGTTCACAATTGAAATATTTAGAGAGGCATGGTTTGGTGATGTCATCGCTGGTAGGACCCAGGCCACCTGTGATCAGGATGATGTCAGCGCGCTTTTCGGCCTCCGCCAGGGCTGTAAGAATTTCGCTCTCCTGATCACCAATGGATGTCTTGCGGATCACCTTGATCCCCACTTTATCCAGTTCGACGCTCATCCACTGTGCGTTGGTATCAACGAT
The DNA here is from genome assembly GCA_043773645.1 of Cytophagales bacterium. GTDB lineage: Bacteria > Bacteroidota > Bacteroidia > Cytophagales > Cyclobacteriaceae > ELB16-189. Next base: position 5,245 of record JAYVEZ010000295.1, on the reverse strand, counting down.
CTGACCATAAAGAATTTCGTCGCCGATGGTAAGGAGTTCTGCCAGGATGGGTTTCATGCAACAGGATTATTACCCAAAGATAATTGACTATTTATACCGAGCAACGGTCCCCGATTGTGGGTGATGTTTTGTCTGTTAACTTAGTGGAATGAATAAGCCTTCCTTTTCTGCCGGAGATCGTCAACGGGAAATTTATTTGAATGGGTTTGCGGGGATCCGTTCTACCATTCCCATCGATGGAAAGGTTCTGGAAGAGAAGGCCAAAGCAACGATGAGTGAGGAGGCATTTGCTTACATCGCTGGCGGGGCAGGCGTTGAAAGTACTGTTGCCTCGAACCGGTCGGCGTTTGAAAAATACAAGATTGTTCCCCGGATGCTGCGAAATGTCTATCAACGCGACACAAGCATTTCATTGTTTGGTCATACAATTCCTTCTCCATTGATTTTGTCACCAGTGGGTGTACTTGAAATGGTTCATCCTGAAGCAGACATGGCCGTCGGACGGGCGGCGGCGAAAGAAAATATTCCATACATCCTCAGCAACCAGGCCAGTGTGCCGATGGAGCAGGTTGCGCACGCCATGGGATCTGGCATGCGCATGTTTCAATTGTATTGGAGTAAATCGAATGACCTCGTTGCGAGTTTAGTATCGCGTGCGGAAAAGTGCGGATGCTCGGCCATTGTCGTTACCCTGGATACGACCTTGCTTGGATGGAGAACACGCGATCTCGAATTGGCCTACCTTCCTTTCCTGGAGGGCAAGGGCATAGCACAGTATACTTCTGATCCGGTATTTCAGAGATTGATGGATGAGCCTGATGCAGGATCGCCTCCCCGTAAGATCACAGTGGACACAATTTCCGGCCTCATCAAAATGGTGAACGCTTATCCCGGAAGAGGATTCATCCGCAAACTGAGATCAGGAAGACCTGTGAAGGCCGTTCAAAAGTTCACTGCCATTTATTCCAATCCTGCCGTGACGTGGAAAGACCTTGCCTTTCTCCGTCAGTGCACCAAATTGCCGATACTCTTGAAAGGAATCCTTCACCCGGACGATGCAAGACTTGCACTTGAACACGGGATTAATGGCATCATTGTTTCCAACCATGGTGGGAGGCAAGTGGATGGATCCATCAGCACATTGGAGGCGCTTCCGGAAATCGTGAAGGCAGTCGGTGGACAGATCCCTGTCTTAATGGATAGCGGAATCCGGGGTGGGGCTGATATGTTTAAAGCCCTGGCCTTGGGTGCCACCGCTGTGTGCATCGGACGACCTTATGTGTATGGGCTGACACTCGGCGGCGAAAGGGGTGTCCGGGAAGTCGTCCAAAACCTGATGAGCGACTTTGACCTCACCATGGGACTTTCAGGTTGTAAGTCAATTGCAGAAATCAATCGTGAAGCGTTGCTTCCGGCTTAGTATAGACTTTTCCTACCTTGCATTGATGAAACGGATATTACCCCTCGCGTTCGTGTTTGCCTGCGCATGTTCGTCGACCCAATTAAATCAGGCGCTATCAGAAGCATCCAAGTCCCTGGAGGGTGCTCCGCAACTTACCTCTGCCGAGGTAGGGGATGGATTGAAAGAAGCCCTCATCAAAGGCGTGTCTACAGGCACAGACCAACTTTCCCTTACGGACGGGTATTTCAAGAATCCCCAGATTAAAATTCCATTCCCGCCTGATGTCAAAAAAGTAGAAGAAAAGTTGAGGCAGCTGGGTTTAGGAAATGAAGTTGACCGGTTTGTCATGACGCTTAACCGGGGTGCAGAGGATGCCGCAGTACAAGCAAAACCTATTTTTATAGACGCCGTCAAGCAAATGACCATTGATGATGCGTGGGCCATCTTGAAAGGCCAGCCCGATGCGGCAACACAATACCTCAAGCGCACCACATCGGGGCAGCTGAAAGTGAAATTTAAGCCCGTCATTCAAAGCTCCCTCGACAAAGTGAGCGCCACAAAATACTATGGCGATATCGTAACAACGTATAACCGGATTCCCTTTATTGACAAAGTCAATCCCGACCTGAATGAATACGCTACCGATCTTGCGATGCAGGGCCTCTTCACCATGATTGCAGGTGAAGAGAAAAAGATTCGGGATAATCCTTTGGAGCGGACAACCGATTTATTAAAAAAGGTATTCAGTTCTCAAAATTAAAAGTCAACATCAATCCATTTCTATGTCACTTTTTGAAAAGCACCAGGCATCGCTCAAGCAAGCTGTGAATGCCTTGCATGCGCGTACATTCTTCGCTGCATTCCCGGAAAATCCATCGCCCACTACCTATGGTGAAACAGCTGATGTCGATGGCCAGGCAAAATTCAAATCCAGGCTCGGTCACAAGTTTGAGGATCTGAAACAATCCAATCCTGAGGGGTGGGCAGGCCAGGAAGAGTCGCCCTATCTTCAAGAGCCACTGAAAGTTACATACCCGATTTTTTCTGTATCCACTTTGGTGGACCGCGCTTCGAAAGCATTTAATGTTTGGAGAAAGATCAGCGCGGAGGACCGGGCCGGAATCTTGATGGAGTCCCTGGACGGCATGAAAGGAAGATTTTTTGAAATCGCCTACGCGACCATGCACACGACCGGACAGGGTTACATGATGGCATTTCAAGCCTCTGGTCCCCATGCGGCCGACCGGGCATTGGAAGCGATCGCTTCAGGTTTCGAAGAACTTAACCGATTTCCATCATCGGCAATTTGGGAAAAGCCCATGGGCAAGTACAACCTTCAGCTGCAGAAGGAGTGGAGGGCAGTGCCCAAAGGAATTTCAGTCGTGATCGGCTGCTCTACATTTCCCACATGGAACTCCGTGACTGGAATATATGGAAGTCTGATGACGGGAAACCCGGTGATTGTGAAACCACACCCCGGCGCCATCCTTCCCATCGCCATTGTTGTGGCGGAAATTCAAAAAGTGCTGGTAGAAAACAACCTCGACCCCAACATTTGTCAACTGGCGGTCGATACTTTTGATAAGATGATCACGAAAGAGCTTGCGGAAGATCCTGATGTCAAGCTGATTGATTTTACAGGGAACTCGGCGTTCGGATCATACCTCGAAGCCTTGCCTGGCAAGACCGTCTTCACGGAAAAAACCGGAGTGAATTCGGTCATCCTGGATTCCGTGGAGGACATTGACAAGGTGGCTGCCAACATTGCCTTTTCAGTTAACCTCTACAGCGGGCAAATGTGTACCGCGCCTCAAAACTTTTTTATTCCCGAAAGCGGAATTGATACGCCTGCCGGGAAAATATCTTTTGACCAGTTTGCACAAAAATTTGTTGACAGCCTGAACAGCCTGGTCGACAATCCAAAGGCTGGTCCGTTTGTCCTGGGTGCGGTTCAAAGCAAGAAAACCAGTGAGCGGGTATTGGAGTCAGAAAAGATTCCTGGTAAAGTGTGGTTGAAATCAAGAACCTTTGAGAACCCCATGTTTAAGAATGCGCGGTTGGCAACTCCGGTGGTGGTGGAGGTAGACGCTTCCAAAAAAGAAATCTTCAGCAAAGAGTTGTTTGGCCCGATTGCCTTGTTGATCAAAACAAAAAATACGGATCAGTCAATCAGTTTGGCAAAGGAGATGGCGTTGATTCATGGTGCGATCTCGTGTGGCGCCTATACCACCCATCCGGCAACGAAGGAAAAAATTGCAGACGAGATGTCGCTGGCTTCCACGCCGGTATCTTTTAACCTCACCGGTGGCATTTACATGAATCAGAACGCAGCGTTTTCTGATTACCATGTAACGGGGGGGAACCCTTCCGGGAATGCATCATTCACCAACCCTGATTATGTCACCCGGCGATTCACGTGGGTAGGGCATCGCGAGCCGGTGAAGGTGTAGGGGATTAAGGGTTGCAGAATAGAAAGAATCAATTTGTATTTGGTCTCAAAAATTTAACCGCAAAGAAATCGCTTAGGCAATGCACGCGAAGGAAGCAGAGTCAGGGTACTTTCTTTGAGCCCTTTGCGTAAATCTCGGCGTTCTTTGCGGTTAATATTAAAACAAAAAAGTCCCAGGCGTTGCCTGAGACTTTCGTGGAGAATAACGGATTCGAACCGATGACCTCTTCCATGCCATGGAAGCGCTCTAGCCAGCTGAGCTAATCCCCCAAATTCTTAATTCTTACCTATCAACTTCATTGTCATTTCAAAAATTGTTGGAGGATGCCATGGAAGCGTCCCGATTGCTATCGGGACCAGCTGAGCTAATCCCCCAAATTCTTAATTCTTACCTATCAACTTCATTGTCATTTCCAAAATTGTTGGAGGATGCCATGGAAGCGTCCCGATTGCTATCGGGACCAGCTGAGCTAATCCCCCTAACTTTTCGGACTGCAAATATATTTCAAATTGTGTATCTCACAAATTGAATGGAAGGCCTCTGGGGACTTTAGAGCCTATTTTAGTCTGACCGCTTTCCCGGTGGCATACATTTTTCTGCCATGTCGGAAAGGGAAGACCTGAAATGAAAAATCCTAAGAATTACATCGCATGGCTTGTATTTGTCATCATCTGCAATCCTTTATATGGCCAACATCAGACCAAGCGATCGACCGTGAAAGCGACCACCGCCGAGGTGACATCTCAGGCAATGATCAGTGATCTGAATGCCAAATTTCCTGACACCAAAGGCTCTAAGATATTTTGGGAACCAGGGCCGTATGGATATAAGGCGGTCTATACCCTCTCGAATTTGGATTATATGACTTGGTATGACAAGGATGGTAATTACCTGGAAACGCTGTTAAAGACTGATTGGGATGATCGTGTACCCGCCATTTTGAAAATGGAATTGGATGGAAGTGATTTCAACACATGCACTGTATTAAAGTACTGGGTGAGTGTCAATACCCGAAACGACAGTTACTTTCTTGAGCTTACAGACCGGGATGGTAAATCCCAAAATGTTTGGGCAGATGAAAATGGAAAACTTTCGAAGATTCCGGTTTTTGTGAGGTGAAGTTATTTCAAGGATGGACTTTCATTAGAACTGTCTCCGCGGGCAAGCAAAGAAAATACTTATTACAAAGGAGAAAATTCACTCGGCTTTCATCAGACTTTGAACTCAGCGCGACCCGTGGGCCCCGTCTTCATAGGTGCGGCATTGGTTGTGGGGCTCGCGGCTCTGGAGGCCAGGCCGCGAAGACAGTTGAAATTTGGGCCGCTCCTTGTATGGTGCTCCGCCTGCGCCCCTCACCAACACACATCCCATCCACCGACTACTGTACTCTCTT
>JAYVEZ010000294.1:0-6757 GCA_043773645.1 Cytophagales bacterium | reverse complement strand
AGGCCACTCACTTCGAGGCATGCCTGTCAGGTGACGGAAAGGCTATTCTATTTGCTGCGAAAAACAGCAATAACCTTTTCTATGACAAAGACGAAGATGAACGCGATGTGTATGTAATCGTACAAGACCAGAATGGCAAATGGAGTCAGCCTGCAAACCTTGGAGCTACCATCAATACAAAGCAGGATGAAATATCTCCTTTTCTGGCTGCCGACGGTCGCACACTATATTACTCCACAAGGGGCAAACCCGGTTATGGAAACGCCGACATTTTCATGAGCAAACGAGTTGGTGATGGATGGACGAAATGGACAGAACCAGTCAATCTTGGTCCTGAAATTAATTCCAGTGCCTATGATGCATACTATGTAATCCCCGCTTCCGGAGATTACGCCTACATGGTATCTGACCTGGATGGATATGGCAAAGCCGATATCGTGCGTATCAAATTACCAAAAGAATTAAAACCAGATCCCGTGGTTCTGGTGCGCGGAAGAACCTTAGATGCCAAAACCAAACGCCCCATCAGCGCCGACGTTCTGATTGGCAACCTCTCTACCAACAAGGAAGTCGGTGAGGCGATTTCAGATCCTAAGACGGGTGATTATCGCATCGTCCTTCCGTATGGAACCAACTACGGGTTTCATGCCGCGGCCGCAGGATACTTATCAATCAGTGAAAACCTTGAATTGGTAGCTATGAGTAAATACACAGAGATAGAAAAAGACTTATACCTACTGCCCATCCTCGTGGGCCAAAGTATTCAACTCAATAACGTCTTCTTCGAACAAGCCAAACCCATTCTAAAACCTGAGTCCTACTCAGAACTGGATAGACTTGTTGCCATCATGCAGGAAAACCCGACCATGGAAATTGAATTGAATGGTTATACTGACAACATCGGGCGGTCTGTCAGTCTTATTGTACTGTCGCAAGACCGTGTAGGGACCGTGAAAAAATACATGATGGCAAAAGGGATAGCCTCGAGGCGCATCACCGGAAAAGGCTACGGTCCTGCCAACCCGGTGGCAAGTAATGATACGGAAGAGCACCGGAAAATGAACCGGCGCGTGGAATTTAAGATTACAAAGAAATAACTTCGAAGCCCTCAACCTGTTTTCATCTAAAACCCAATCATCCATACAGAATGACTAGCACCTTTTTGCTAGCTTCGCCCGTTAAATCAAGCTATGAAGCTGTACGACCAATATCCCATTTCCCTTACCAATTCGCTTAGCGGCAAAAAGGAGAAATTTTCACCCATCACTCCGGGGTTTGTGGGCATGTATGTCTGCGGCCCTACGGTATATAATTATGTCCACCTTGGTAACGCGCGCACCTTTTTAACCTTTGATATTATATTCCGATACCTGCGTTTCCTGGAATATCAGGTTCGGTATGTTCGCAACATCACGGATGTTGGCCATTTGGAAAATGACGCCGACGAAGGTGAAGACAAAATAGGCAAGAAGGCTCGCCTGGAGAAGTTGGAGCCCATGGAAATCGTGAAGCGTTATACCGAAGACTTTCATACGGTCATGCGCCAGTTCAATATCCTGCCCCCCAGCATTGAACCCGCTGCCACCGGACATATTGTAGAACAAATTCAGATCACACAGAAGTTAATTCACCTCGGTCTTGCCTATGAGGTCAACGGCTCGGTATACTTCGACGTCAAGAAATACAATCAGTCGCATCATTATGGAATTCTTTCCGGTAGAAACATTGAGGAGTTGATGGAAAGTGGCAGGGACCTTGACAGCCAGGGAGAGAAACGCGATAAAATTGATTTTGCCCTCTGGAAGAAAGCGTCTCCCGCTCACATCATGCGGTGGCCTTCACCCTGGGGAGATGGATTCCCAGGGTGGCACATTGAATGCACGGTGATGAGCACTAAATACCTGGGCGAAACATTTGACATTCATGGCGGCGGCATGGACCTGAAATTTCCACACCATGAATGTGAAATCGCACAGGCCACTGGCGCCAACGGAAAGACCCCAGTCCATTATTGGATCCATTCGAATATGCTGACCGTGAACGGACAGAAAATGAGTAAGTCACTTGGAAACTCATTCCTTCCCTCAGAACTATTTTCCGGCAAACATGCCATGCTCGAAAAAGGATTTACCCCGATGACGGTTCGGTTCTTTATGTTGCAGTCGCATTATTCCAGCACCCTCGATTTCTCCAATGAAGCACTGTTGGCCGCTGAGAAAGGATATAAGAAGCTTACCACTTCACTCGCCTACATCAAATCCATCAGCCACCCTGGAACAACTTCCACCGATGGTATCAATGCAACCCTGGATGGACTGGTGGTGTCTTGCTATCAAAACATGAGTGATGACTTTAATACCGCCAAAACGCTGGCCGTGTTATTCGAAATGTCATCCCGCATCAATGATATGAAATCCGGCAATCTCTCATTAGCCACAATCGATGCACCTACTTTCGAACGATTCAAAAAGGCATACATTGGTTTTATGGAAGATGCGCTGGGTCTTAAAGAAGAATCCACCCACGACGACCAATTGCTCGATGGAACCATAAAGGTCCTGATCGAGTTAAGAAAGAAAGCACGCATCGACAAGCAATATGCACTGTCAGACAAAATTCGAGACGATCTGAAAGGTATCGGTGTTCAATTGAAGGATGGTAAAGATGGGGAAATCACCTATAGTATTGAGTAGGGTAAGTTCAGGTGCACGGCAACCTGTAACCTGCAACTTGTAACATGTTCAGAAAACTCTTCATCTTCCCGATCAAAATCTACCAAGCCACCCTCTCCCCGCTGCTGGGAGCGCACTGTCGTCACATTCCCACCTGCTCACAATACACCATTGAGGCCATTCAGGAGTGGGGTGTTCCAAAAGGCATTTGGTTAGGGGCTAAAAGAATATCCCGATGCCATCCATGGGGTACACACGGATTTGACCCTGTTCCTAAAAAAGAAAAATAAACCATTCCTGTTTTTTTGCTTTCACTTTTGAACAAATAAAATCTACATTTAAGAGAGTTAATTCTACTAAAATTCTCTTCATGTCTGATTTTCAAATCAAGAAGAATCCAAAGAACTACGACGTATGTATTGTCGGATCCGGCGCGGGTGGTGGCATGGCCGCTTATGTCCTGTCCCAGGCCGGAATTAAGGTGGTGCTGCTGGAAGCCGGTCCGCTATACGATCCAGCCAAGAATGTAACTCAACTCAAATGGCCATGGGAATCCCCACGCAGGGGAGCAGGCAATCATCGCCCCTTTGGCGATTTCGATGCAGCCTACGGTGGATGGGAAATTGAAGGTGAACCCTACACCCATAAGGACGGAACGAAGTTCGATTGGTTCAGGTCACGCATGATCGGTGGGAGAACCAATCACTGGGGAAGAATTTCACTGCGGTTTGGCCCAAAAGATTTTAAACATAAAAGCATTGATGGGCTGGGCGAAGATTGGCCCATCGGCTACGAAGATGTGGCGCCCTATTACGATAAGGTCGATCAGCTCATCGGAATATTTGGAAGCAAGGAGAATCTGCCAAATGAGCCCGATGGTATTTTTCTTCCACCACCCAAGCCACGACTACACGAATTATTTGTCAAGGACGCTGCCACATCCCTTGGTATTCCCGTCATCCCCTCGCGGCTCTCTATATTAACAAAGTCTTTGCCCAACAACAAAGACCGTGGCGCTTGCTTTTATTGTGCCCAGTGTAACCGAGGTTGTACCGTATATGGCGACTTCTCATCATCTTCCGTGTTGGTAAATCCGGCCCTAAAGACCGGAAATGTAGATGTCATTGCCAATGCCATGGCACGAGAAGTATTGACCAACGCAGACGGTATTGCCACCGGGATATCCTATGTCGATAAGAACGATTTGCAGGAGTATCAGGTAAACGCAAAAATCGTCGTACTTGCTGCGAGTGCGGGTGAATCAGCGCGCCTGTTGTTAAATTCGAAATCACAAAAATTTCCCACCGGTCTGGCCAATTCAAGCGGCGTCATTGGAAAATACCTTCACGACTCGACCGGGGTTGCCATGGGTGGTGTGATGACCAAGCTATTCGATCGAAAGCGCTACAACGAAGACGGCGTAGGCGGATTGCATGTGTACACTCCCTGGTGGCTGGATAACAAGAAGCTTGATTTCCCACGGGGGTATCATATTGAATACTGGGGCGGGATGGGAATGCCTGGCTATGGCTTTGGTTTTGGAATGCAAAACACCAACGGAAAATATCCTGGTCGCGATGGCGTGAAGAAAGAAGCTGGCGGCTATGGAGCATCACTCAAGGATGATTACCGCTATTACTACGGAGCATCCTTTGGTATGTCCGGCCGGGGTGAGGCCATAGCCCGTGAAGACAACTATTGTGAGATCGATCCCAATACGGTGGACAAGTTTGGGATTCCGGTGTTGCGCTTTCACTACAAGTGGAGTGACCACGAAGTCAAGCAGGCAAAGCACATGCAGGAAACTTTTCAGGAAATCATTCATAAAATGGGAGGCGAAATCACCTGGGGCATAAAGGGCAAGGAAGAAGACTACGGCCTTGAAGCACCCGGCAGAATTATCCATGAAGTTGGAACGGTTCGCATGGGCAACGACCCAAAAAAATCGGCCCTGAATCAATTCAACCAGGCACACGACTGCAAGAATCTTTTCGTGGTAGACGGAGGCGCTTTCGTATCTCAGGCAGACAAAAACCCGACATGGACGATCCTCGCCCTTTCCATGAGAGCCTCAGAGTATATTATTGATGAATTGAAGAAACAAAATATATAACTATAACAAATCCTCCTCCCTTCTCCTCCAAGGAGAGGGGCCGGGGGTGAGGTACTATGGACAGAAGAAAATACTTAAAAACCCTTGCCGTCGGAACGCTTTCCACTGGCGTTCTCCTTGAGTCTTGCTCGCCGGCAGAAAAGCCTTTGCAGCCGGAAGAAATTATCAAACTTCAAGGTGGCCCCAACCGGTTACCGGAAGAGATTGACCATTTCAAAAAAATCTCGGCCATCAAATTTTTTGACGAACATGAGATGAAGACCATCACCATCCTCGTCGATATCATTATTCCGAAAGATGGAACTTCCGGGAGTGCCACCGAGGCAAAAGTCCCGGAATTTATTGAATTCATCGTCAAAGACATGCCCAGACACCAGGTGCCCATGCGTGGCGGGTTGAAATGGCTGGACCTTCAGACATCCAAGCGATTCGAAAAACCATTCTCCGATTGCACAACCCAACAGCAAATTGAAATGGTGGATGAAATTGCCTGGCCTGAAAAAGCAAAACCGGAAATGCTCCAGGGTGTGGCATTCTTTAACCTCATGCGAGACCTCACGGCAACCGGATTCTTCACGAGCCAAATTGGCATCAAAGATCTGGGCTACGCGGGCAATCGCCCGAATCAATGGGATGGGGTTCCTCAGGAAGTGCTTGAGCAATATGGAGTGAAATATGATGAACGGACTTTGGCTGAGAGCGTGAAGTTTGAGAGCTAGGTTCTGGGTTCTGGGTTCTGGGTTCTGGGTTCTGGGTTCTGGGTTCTGGGTTCTGGGTTCTGGGTTCTGGGTTCTGGGTAAGAAAAAAAATAATCGGTATATTCAATTACGAGTATGAAAAAGAGTAACGCAACTGAAATTTCACGGAGGAATTTCCTTCGGACCCTCGGGCTTGCTTCGGCGGCTTTTACCATTGCGCCCCGCCATGTTATCGGCGGCAAAGGTTTCATCGCTCCAAGCGACATGGTATATGTCGCAGGCATTGGTGCGGGTGGAAAAGGCGAAAGTGATATTGCCAACTTTGCACAAAGTGGAAAAGCAGAAATATCCTTTCTCTGTGATGTGGATGACCGAAGGGCGGCAAACTCAGTGAAGAAGTTTCCAAAGGCAAAGTATTATAAGGACTACCGGAAGATGTTGGAGGTCGAACATAAGAGCATTGACGCGGTTTCTGTTTCTACCCCTGATCACAACCATGCCGTACAAGCGATGGCCGCCATGCAATTGGGCAAACACGTCTATGTGCAAAAGCCCCTTACCCATGATATCTATGAAGCCAGAATGCTCACCCAGGCAGCAAAGAAATATAAAGTTGTTACGCAGATGGGAAATCAAGGTGCCTCAGGTGATGGGGTACGTCAGTTGACTGAATGGTACAATGCCGGACTTATCGGCGACGTACATACGGTTTACTGCTGGACAGATCGACCGGTATGGCCTCAAGGGATTCAATGGCCTGCCCAGAAAGCAGAAGTTCCCAAAGAACTGGATTGGGACTTGTGGCTTGGAACGGCTCCCACCAAAGACTTTGTAGAGAAGCTTGTTCCATTCAACTGGCGAGGATGGTGGGATTATGGCACCGGAGCCCTTGGTGACATGGCCTGTCACATCATCGAGCCGGCATTCAAGGTGCTTGGATTGAGTACACCCATCGATGTAGCATGCAGCGTTGGCAGCGTGTACGTCGACGAATTCAAAAGAGGTTATTTTCCGGATAGCTGCCCCCCTTCTTCGCATGTGATCATGACCTATCCTGCCCTGAACGGGAAACCACCCATAAAACTTCATTGGATGGATGGCGGAATCCAACCAGAGAGACCGGACGAATTAGGTCCGAATGAAGTGATGGGCGATGGTGGGAACGGGGTGATCTTCGTCGGCACCAAAGGGAAAATGATGTGTGGTACCTACGGCCTTGTCCCTTCTCTCCTGCCAACCTCCAGAAACAAAGAAGTCAATGTCACTCAAACAAT
>JAYVEZ010000293.1:0-5108 GCA_043773645.1 Cytophagales bacterium | reverse complement strand
TCTGTGTTCTGTATCTTTGATCCTGGTTTTTATGGACGTGATCATGGTGATGCATCAGGTACGCCTCCCAGCGGCCCTGTTCAAACTGTTGCTGGCGTTTATCCAGCGGGAGGTACATTTGATAACACCGCAATTTCCGATCAGTCCAGCTACTTTGGGTCAACCATCCGTGGTGATGGCGCCAATGGAGCAGGTATTAACCCTATCTGGATGTCCTTCTATACGGATTTCCTCAAAGCAGAATACTATTCAAAGACAGGTAACGCTGCTTTGGCGAAGTCTTCGATGGATGCGGGTATTGCCAACTCGGTGGCTCAGGTAAAAGCGTTTGCAGTCGCTAAGGGAGCAAAGAATACTATTCAAAGCACTGCCAAGCAGGCCAGTGTATTGGCTGCTTATGCTGCCAATGCAGATCTCCGTTTGTCTGTGGCTACCAAGCCTCTGGATGTTATCGGCAGAGAATTCTTCATTGCAGCCTGGGGCAATGGTTTAGAGCAATACAACCTCTACCGGAGAACCAGCGCACCGCGCAATTTACAGCCGACTCTTCAAATAGGTCCAGGTCCCTGGTTGCGCACGCAGGTGTATCCTTCGGTGTATGTAAACCTCAATCAGAATGCAGCACAGAAAGATGCCAATGCTACGGTGAAAACGTTTTGGGATACCAATCCTGATGTTCTTAACTAAAAACCAAAATAGAAATCATGAAAAAGTTAAAATACATAATGGTGATAGCGATCTGTTTTGCGGTAGCCTTTGGGTGTACCGACAACTCGTTGGATCCACTGCAATTTGCCAACATAAAGAAGGGCACGGAACTGGCTCTGCGTGGAAAGCAGTTGCAAAACGTGTACGTGAACGGTGTTCCGGGAGCGACCTTGGTACCCCAGGCTGGCTTTACTGGCGCGGAAGTATTTACCTATGATACAGAATTACTTGCGGCGGATCCAAGTTCACTGAGCAGCGTAGACATCTACGTGATCAAGAAAACTGGCGCTACTACGAGCAGGGTTCTGGTTCAGAATGTTCCGTCTTCGCAGTTCAAAACTGATGGTACCTACAGAGGTCCTTGGGCCACGATTACCATCAAGCTTACAGACGTATTGGCCGCGCTGGGACTTCCTGCTTTCAACGATCCCTCGTATAAGCTGGATGCACCCGCCAATCAGTTGCTAGGAACCTACAAGAATGGTGTGCTCTTCGAGTCAGACATCAATTTGACCAGTGGAAACAAGGTTCTAGCGGCAGACATTGTAGCGGCTGGTTTGTTCCAGAGCAATCAGTTTTATCCTGCGATGAAGATGACTTGGACGGTACTGAAGTACTGCAGCTATGTCCCCAACTGGGCCGGTAAATGGACCGGTACAGAGGTAGGCGCATGCTGTTCGGGTGATGACGCGAATACCATGGTTCAGGACTTGGTTGATCCTAATAAGTTTATCATGGACAATTTCTGGGGAGATGGTGTGACGGCCTATGTGATCTTTACACCTTCGACCAACCTGACCGACCAGATTGTAACCTTCCCTGATCAGACGACTGACGATCCGGGAACAATCATCAAATCAGTTGGAACCTACGATCAGTGCAAGCAAACATTCTCGATTAAGACTTCCTATAAGTATGGAGCGACGACATACACATGGGTGTATAATTTCGTAAGAGGATAGGAAGAGAACAATAAACCTTTTAAATGAAAAGGGGTCCCGATCATCGGGACCCCTTTCTTTTTATAATTAAGGAGAATTTAAGCTAGCTTTTCACATTAAAGGCAATCATGGTGTTTTCCCACTTCAGGATGACCTGGCCTTTATCAATACTGATGGTAAAGGTCTCAACAAAGCTGTCAGTCTTGCCAGGCTTTACAGTCACACGCAAAACATCTTCCTCTTTCTTATAGGTGAAGGCTCCCCATTTGATCCCTTTGTTGATGATAATCGTCCATTCATTTTCCCCTGGAATGGTAAATAGAGCATACTTCCCTGCTGCGATCTCTTTGCCTTCAATTTTTGCAGGTCCACTGAACTCAATGGTGGTTGTTTCGTTGGCACCCGTACGCCACACTTCGCCAAAGGGGACCAGGCCTCCCATAACCTTTCGGCCCTTGGCAGAGGGTTGGTGATATTCAATCTTCACTTTGGTGGCGCCTAAGTTGGCTTCGGCAGTAGCGGGAGGGCTTGGCATTTTCTTGTCCTGTGCGAACCCTGTCATAATCGCAAGGCCGAGGAGGATGATAGAAATGGATCGTTTCATTGGTTTGTTGGTTTGGTTTAGAAATTGATTTGTGTTTAAAGAGAAAGCATACAAAAACGCCCCGTCCCATTGGCGGGGAGGGGCATTTTAGGAATTTTAATTTGAAGAACTACCTGTAACTAGGTATGTAACGCGGTGGTTGAAAACTTAGTTTTTTGAAATTAGAATATTATTGACCGCTCATCAAAATATCAACGTCCAAAGGGGTTCAAGGCAGAAAGAGCTCTTTTTCCTCCCCCCATTTTATTCATGGTCTTCATCATTTTGCGCATTTCCTCAAATTGTTTGAGTAGCTGATTGACCTGGGCAATGGATGTGCCACTGCCTGCCGCAATGCGGGTTTTGCGGCTGCCGTTGATGACGTCGGGATTCTCGCGCTCTTTGGTGGTCATCGACCGGATGATGGCTTCAATGGGTTTGAATGAATTGTCGTCGATGTTGACATCTTTCAGTGCTTTGCCCATGCCGGGCACCATGCCCAACAGATCTTTCATATTTCCCATTTTCTTGATTTGCTCAAGCTGGGTGAGGAAGTCGTTAAAATCAAACTGATTCTTCCGCATTTTCTTTTGAATGCGGGCCGCTTCTTCCTGGTCAAACGATTCCTGTGCTTTTTCAACAAGGGTCACCACATCGCCCATCCCCAAAATCCGGCCTGCCATCCGGTCGGGATAAAACCGGTCGAGCGCCTCCATCTTCTCGCCTGAACTGACGAATTTGATTGGCTTTTCAACTACCCGGCGAATGGAAAGGGCTGCCCCCCCACGGGTATCTCCATCGAGTTTGGTGAGCACCACGCCATCAAAATTCAAGCGCTCATTAAAGGTGTGGGCTGTGTTCACAGCGTCCTGCCCCGTCATGGCATCAACCACAAACAGGGTCTCGGATGGGTGCAGGACCTCCTTCAGCCTGGCGATCTCATCCATCATGGCCTCATCTACTGCAAGACGACCGGCGGTATCCACAATGACAATCCTGTAATTGTTCTTTTTGGCATGGGCTAAGGCGGCCAGGGCGATCTTCACAGCGTCTTTATTGTCAGGTTCGGCGTACACTTCGACCCCAATCTGCTCTCCCAATACCTTTAACTGATCAATGGCGGCCGGGCGGTAGATATCGCATGCGGTCAGAAGTACTTGCCGTCCTTGTCGTTTCAGATAGTTGGCGAGCTTTCCGGAAAATGTTGTCTTTCCAGAACCCTGAAGCCCTGCAATCAAAATCACAGCAGGGTTTCCATCAATGTTGATATCCTTGCTTTCTCCTCCCATCAACAGGGTGAGCTCATCATTGGTGATCTTCGTGAGCAGCTGTCCGGGTGAAATGGCAGTCAGCACATTCTGTCCAAGTGCCTTCTGCCTGATTTCATCGGTAACTTCCTTGGCTACCTTATAGTTAACGTCTGCATCAATCAGCGCTTTGCGGATTTCTTTGATCGTATTGGCGACATTGATTTCTGTAATCCTCCCTTGGCCTTTCAGGGTCTGGAATGCCTTCTCTAATTTGACACTTAAGCTATCGAACATTACTGCTGTAGATTATAATTTATACTCACTGCATCCCTTGCGTCCTATCCCGGAGGAGAGGTTGGACAACCATTTTCACGATTTACAAAGTTTCAGGGGTGCAAAGTTAAAGGGATAGGGGAGCCGCTCCAAATCGGCCTAAACGGGGTAGTGTCTCAGTTTCCTTTTGCATCGGCAGCTTTCCCGCGGATTATCGCAGATTGAGGACGCGGATCTCGCTGATAATTCAAAACAAAAATCAGCGGCATCTGTGCATTCAATCTGCGAAAATCAGCGGGAAATGCATTTTTGCAAGCTGCTTTGAACATCATCTTAGGTGGGTTCAGCGATTCCTTTTCAAACTGAGTCACTACCCTAAACAGATGGAATTCGACTTCCGAGGTGGCGCTTCGTTGAGTCCTTTAAGAAGGTGAATGCATGTTCCATGGAATCCTGACCCAAAGTGGCAGAACCAGCGAGTGAAATGATTTCCACAAGGTGAAGTTCTGAGATTTGATCCGGAGACAGTTCGCATTGACCCGCAAAAGCAATGCAGGGCTTTTGGTGTCTTGCCGCCAGGGAGGCTACACCCGATACCACTTTTCCTGAAAATGTTTGGATATCAATCTTCCCTTCTCCGGTGATCACAAGGTCCGATTGCCGGATGAGGTTGTCCAATTTTGTAAACCTTGAAATAAAATCGAAGCCTTTTTCCATTTCCGCATTTAGAAAAACTCTTGCCCCGGCACCAAGTCCTCCCGCTGCCCCAGCACCACCAAAGTTTAGAGAGACATGAAATGCAGCTTCTGCTACCTTTTGAAAGTGCCTGAGCCCTTCGTCCAATGTCTTCACAGCCGTTTGAGTTGCTCCTTTTTGTGGACCAAAAATATAGGCAGCTCCGTTTGCCCCACTTAGCGGGTTATCAACATCGCACAACACCGTAAATTCTGTTTTGGCAAGTGCAGGATGAACTCCATGGGTTCTGATATTATGAAGATGGATGAGATTCTGTCCGGTCGGTACCAACACTGCCTTTTTTTCAGACAAGAAGGTATATCCCAACGCCGCCGCCATTCCCATGCCCGCATCATTGGTAGCACTTCCGCCGATGCCAAGGATGATATGCTCAGCGCCATGTTCGATGGCATCTTTGATGAGTTCACCGGTCCCATAACTTGTGGTGCACAGGGGATTCCTTTCTTCGGTTGTCAATAACCCGAGGCCGGATGCGCTTGCCATTTCAATGAAGGCGGTCTTGCCATCCTGAGAAATTCCATATTCAGAATCGATTTCCCGAAAAAGCGGATCCAGGACCCTCACTTTCACCTTGCTTCCGCTGCTAAACTGAGTGAG
>JAYVEZ010000292.1:0-2108 GCA_043773645.1 Cytophagales bacterium | reverse complement strand
GCAGCTTGGTTGTTCATTGATGGTTGATCGTTTTTCGGGGCCGAGGTGAACAACCAACAACGATTGGGACCTACGCGTTTGTTTTCAAAAGTCGCTTGGACATGTAATTAAACCGCCACAACATAGCGCTGGCCGTTAGGGTCAGGCCTATGAGCAAGCCAGTCCAAATGCCAACGGGTCCCATGCCCGTATGAAATCCAAGCCAATATCCCAACGGCAGTCCGATGATCCAATAGGAAATGAAGATCAGCACGGAGGGGACTTTTACATCTTGCAATCCACGGAGTGCGCCGATGCACACCACCTGCATGCCGTCCGATAATTGAAACAGTCCCGCGATGATGATAAGCGGTCCTGCAATGACAATGACATCCACATCTTCTACGTACAGGTGGGGCAAGTAATTATTTCCAAGGATGAATATCAATGCCCAGACCGTCATGAAGGCCAGGGCCATTCCAAGCAATATGAAAGCTGCTCTTCGCAATCCCCTTCCATCACCTTTGCCCAACTCATTGCTTACACGGATGGTGGCGGCAGCGGCGAGACCTGAGGTGGTCATGTAGCTGATCGTGGCCAGGTTTATGGCAATTTGGTGGGCGGCGAGGGCCTTCGTTCCCAACCAGCCCATCATCACGAGTGAGAAGTCAAACGCTGCAACTTCAAAAATAAACTGCAAGCCTGCAGGAATTCCGATGTGCAGCATTTTGTTAAACAGAGTTTTGGAATATTTTCCAAGAAGAAAACCAGGTCGGTATTCCCGGAAGCGTGGGGCGGCATAAATAAAGAGCGCCAGGGCGATGCCCATGACGATTCGGGAGATAAGGGTAGCCCAACCCGCGCCGTTCAAACCCAGGGCAGGAAACCCCAGGTGTCCATAAATGAGTATGTAGTTCAGTCCTATGTTAACCACATTGCAGCCCAGCACGATGATCATGGGTATCCAGGTGTTGGAAAGGCCTTCCGAAAATTGACGAAAGGTCTGAAACACCAGCACAGGAATGATGGAGAACGTAATGATCTCCAGATAGGGAATGCTCAGTGTGATCACTTCGGCGGGCTGATCCAGGTGATACAACATGTTCTTGCCAAAGAAAACAACCGTCACCAGCATCAGGCTGTTGACTACATTGATGACGAGACCATGTCGAAGTGTTTCGTTGATACTGAAAATATTTTTTTCTCCATCAGCAGTCGCCACCAGAGGAGTAATGGCGTAGGATACGCCGATGCCAAAGAGGAGCAGCACATTGAATGCGACATTGGCGAGTCCGGCAGCAGCCAATTCTCTAGCGCCCAGGTGCCCGACCATCACATTGTCTGCAACCCCCATCATCACATGCCCCAGCTGGCTGAGCATAACTGGATATGCAAGTTGGAAGCTCTGTGAGAAGTCGGTGCGATAAGAGAGGAGTTTCAAGAGTGGTAAGTTGTTGGCTCGGGATACAGTTGCAAGTTACCTGTTACCTGTTACAGATTAGCCCTTGTTAATTCTTAGGTTTGCCTTTAGGATAATATTTGTCAACCACGGATCACCTGTTACCTGTAACTGGCAACCTGTAACTATTGTCAGACCCCCAGCATTCTCGCCACCTTCAACATCCCCATCACGCTCAGGCTGTCGGTGATTCTGCCGTCGAGTACCATATTGAGCGCCTCGGTGAACGGAAGTTTCCACACTTTCATGTCTGCTTCGGTATCCTCCAGTTCTTTGGTGCCTTCCGTTAACCTTTCGGCAAGGAAAATAAAACCTTCTTCATCGGAAACGGAATTCGAAAGGTGAACCCTTTGAATTTGGGTCCAACGCTGAGCGGTGAGTCCAGTCTCTTCTTTCAGCTCGCGTTTTGCTGACCCCAATATATCGATGTTCAATGGTCCACCGCCCTCCGGAATTTCCCATGACCATTCGTCCAGAACGTACCGATGCTGCCCCACCAGCCATGTATTTTGATGATCATCCAGGGCAATGATTCCAATGGCCTTGTTCTTAAAATGAACTTTTCCATAAATCCCGGGCTTTCCACCAGGGTTGGTCACTTGATATTCAGTGACATTGATCCATGGATTGTCGTACTTCTCATCGCTTGAGAGCGTAATCCAACGGTTTG
>JAYVEZ010000291.1:0-6453 GCA_043773645.1 Cytophagales bacterium | reverse complement strand
ATTCATGGTCGAGCCGCAGGGATGCCATTTTTGTGTCCCAGCTGAATGTGGAATCTCCTTGCAGTCTGAATTGGTCATGGCTTATATAACCTGAAGCGGTGAGTTTGGTCTTCTCGCTGAATAAGTGTGTGATCTTGGCAGTGGCATCATAAAATGATACCGAGCTGTTGCTCAGGTTGACATAATTGCTGCTGATTGTCTTGATCAGGTAATCAGAGTATGTTGTCCGGGCAGAAACGGCAATGGATGTTTTGTCTTTTACAATGGGGCCGTTCACCATCAGGTTGCTGGAGATCATGCCAATTCCACCACTGGCGCCCCATTTCTCATAACTACCTTCTTTTGACCGGATGTCCAGCACGGAAGAAATTCGTCCGCCGAATTCTGCCGGAATACCTCCCCGGTAGAATGTTACATCGCGGATGGCTTCCGAATTGAAAGAAGAGAAGAAGCCAAAGACGTGTGAACTATTGAACACAGGTATTCCATCATATAAAATCAAATTTTGATCAACACCACCGCCCCGGACATTAAATCCTGATGCGGCCTCACCCACCGTGGTCACTCCAGGGAGAACCTGTATCTGTTTTATCAAATCCACTTCGCCCAGCAGGGCCGGTGCACGCTTGACTTCTTTCATGCTGATTGAAGTCTGACCAATGCCGCTGGTGGTAATTTCCCGGGCCGAACGGTCCTGAATAACAATCTCTTCCAGCACGGTGGGAACTTCCTCCAGCTCAACCTTTACTGAACCATCGGAATAAATTTCAAGATCAATAACTTTCTCGTCAAAGTTCACATAACTAAAACTAACAACATGAGCACCACTGGGAACCTTCAGTTCAAACTTGCCTTCGGTATTGGTGACGACACCCACCTGAATGTCACTGGCCAGAACACTCACACCAATCAAGGGATCTTTTGTCTTGGCTTCGGTAATGGTACCCGATAGTGTTACCCGTTGTTTGGCGACCGATTTGTCCTTGCTGCCGATCACAAGCTTTTCAATCTTCTTTTGACCGCGTACGGCAGCATTGATGATGGTGTTGCGTTGAAGGGCTTGCGAAGGATCTTTTACCAGAACAATGGTATTGCTATTAACCTCCACATAGTTGATATCGGTGCCAAGAAACATATCGTACAATGCTTCTCGGAGTGTCAAACCCGTGCCGCCCTCTTTAAAGGTGATTTGTGAGATCCAGTCTTCTATAAAATAGAAGCGTATGGGCCGTGTTTTTTCCAGTTCCTGGAAGTAAGTAGACAGGCTTTTTCCTTTCTCACTGCCATCCAATTTGGTATCCAGGATGGATTGGGAGTAGGCAACTGCGCCGGAAAGGAAGAAGATAAGGAATAGTAGCCTTCTCAAAATTTTTTAGGGTAAGTCTTACGAAGTGGCAAAATAAAAATGATTCATTGGTTTTTGGGCCTTTGGGACACAAATTTTTGCCTGTATACCGAAAGATGGATTAGATTTATAAAGATGGGTTCCCGAAAAATAGGACAGTTTTAGTTTAGATAAAAGGCCGCCATCAAATTCATCCGGATTTCTATAGGCCTTGAACCGCTGCTTAGTTGGTTCCATGTCGGTGACAGGTCCACCCAAATGAAAACTAAAGGTTGCCATTGAGCTATTGGATGTGCAAGCCTGCTGCTGTCTTCTCCACCAATGCCCACCCCTGTTGTATGTCGGCAAGGGTTGTTTTCTCAGTTCCTCCAACAAATCGGATGGCATATTTATCTTTTAGTTTGGTTTGGGTCAACAAAATTTTGCCGCTGTTGTTCAGTGCCAGCAGGAGTTGGGTATTAATTTCTTCCAACTTCTTTTCGTCTGTAATCCCGGCTGGCATATAGCGGAAGCAAACGAGGTTCAGCGGCACAGGTGCCAGCAGTTCAAAGCTTTTGCTGGAAGCAATTTTTTCTTTTAGCCACTGTCCATATTGTATATGTCCCCGGATCATCTCTTGTAATCCACTCAATCCAAACGATCTGATAACGAACCACAGTTTTAAAGCCCTGAACCTCCTTCCCAATGGGATGCCCCAATCGCGGTAGTTGTTGACGAGATGATCCTCCGGCGTTTTAAGGTACTCCGGCAAGATGCTGAACGTTTTGATCAGTGCATTCTTGTCTTTCACGAAATAGGCAGAACAGTCAAAGTTGGTGAACATCCATTTGTGCGGGTTGAAGACGAAGCTATCAGCACCGTCAACCCCCACGCTCATCCAACGCATTTCCGGAAGCAATAATGCAGTGCCAGCGTACGATGCATCAATGTGATGCCAACATGAAAATTGTTTGCAGATTTTTGAAATCGCCTCGATGGGATCCATGGCAGTGGAACTGGTTGTTCCCATGGTGGATACCACACAGAGTGGAGTGTATCCAAGTTGAATGTCTTCCTCAATGGCTTTCAAAAGGGCTTCCGGTTTCATGGCAAAGGCTTCGTCCACGTCAATCTTAACAAGGTTGTCAATTCCCAGTCCCGCAATTTTCACGTCCTTATCAACAGATGAATGGGCTTGGGCTGATGTATACACCCTGAACCTTTGTTGGCCTTCAAAGCCTTTTTGGTTTATGGAATAATGAGAATGCTTTTCGCGGGCTGTCAGCAATGCCACAAGCGTGGCGGATGAACTGCTGTCCTGAATGACGCCGGTAAAAAAAGTCGGAAGTCCCAGCATATCCCGGAGCCACTCCATCATCCGTTCTTCAAGTTCTTCAGCAGCGGGAGAAGTAAGCCAGATCATACACTGCGCACCCAACGTGGAGGAAAGCATTTCTGCCAGAATAGACGGCCCGCTTGCGCCGGTCGGAAAGTATGCAAAGAACTGCGGATGTTGCCAATGGGTCATCCCGGGCATGATGATTTTATTGAAGTCGTCGAAAATCTTACTGAAATCTTCAGCACCAACAGGAGCAGAGGCGGGGAGCTGCTTCTTGATGTCCCCGGGCCGGAGGGCAGGTTTTACGTCGTAACGACCGGTGTTTTCCATATAGTCAGCCATCCAATCGACCAACTGGTGTGCCACCTTGCGAAATTCTTTTGTTTCCATGGCACAAGAAAATCAAATATTTGATGAAATGCTTTCCGGAGGTTTGTTCAGAGTTACCATTCGTGTATTTTTAAGTGTCATTTTTACAATTAATCATACAATTCGCTTTCATTTCCCTACGTGCCATGAAAAAAATATTTGTGTCCATGGGCTTGCTGCTGGTGCTGATGGATCCTGTCAGCGCTCAGAATTTAAAGGCAAAAATAAAAATTGACCTCGAACGGAAGATCGGAACCATTGACAGGCTTGTCTATGGGAATTTCACCGAGCACCTGGGGCGGTGCATCTATGGCGGTATTTACGAACCCGCTTCTTCGGAAGCCAATGCAGATGGATTTCGCAAAGATGTCATTGTGGCCACCAAAAATCTCGGTGTCAGTGTGGTGCGATGGCCTGGCGGCAATTTTGTTTCCGGATACCATTGGCAGGATGGCATTGGTCCAAAAGAAGGCAGACCAAAGCGAAAGGACTTAGCATGGGGTGACATTGAAAGCAATGAAGTAGGCACAGACGAGTTCATGAAATTCGCCCAAGCTGCTGGAGTGGAACCATACTTTTGTGTGAACATGGGCACTGGTTCGCTCGATGAAGCGCGTAACTGGGTTGAGTACTGCAATGCGAAACAGGGATTGTATTACTCAGACTTGCGTGCCAAGAATGGTCACCCCGAACCCTACAAAATAAAGTATTGGGGTCTCGGGAATGAAATGGATGGCGAGTGGCAAATAGGGCATAAGAACGCCGAAGACTATAGCAAGTATGCCCTCGAAGCTGCGAAGATGATGAAGTGGTCGGATGACAGCATCAAATTGATTGCCTCCGGCTCCAGCAATTATGTCCGCGATTGGGCCGAGTGGGATCGGACCGTGTTGAATTCGCTCCACGATTATATTGACTACATCTCCTTGCATCATTACTCTAGCAACCACGATCGCGATCACAACAAGTTTATGGCGGTAACATTGCCCGTCGAAAATGCCATCCGTATCACCGAAGGCATTATCAATGAAGTCCGGAGCAAATACAAAATGAAAAAACCGATCTACATCGCCTTTGATGAATACAATGTATGGTACCGGGCATGGAATGATCAGAAGCTCGAAGAGCATTACAACATGCAGGATGCCCTGGTCGTGGCCATGTACCTGAATGTATTTGTACGCAATGCACACATCGTCAAGATGGCAAATATGGCGCAGCTGGTGAACGTGATTGCACCCATGATGATTACCAATGGGAAGCTCTGGATGCAGCCAACCTACTATCCCCTTCAACTGTTTGCACAGAATTGCAAAGGAAAGTCGCTCCAGACCCTCGTTCAATGTGATCGATACGATGCGGGAGATTATAAGCAGGTCCCCTTCCTGGACGTTACTTCAGTCTACAATGACGCAGCCCAGGAGATCATTGTCAATGTGGTTAACCGCCATGAAAACAAATCCATCGAGACCTCCTTGACGAACGGATATGGTAAATTAGCCGCCAAGGCATCTGTTTCCGAAGTGAACGCGGCCAACCTGCAGGATGAGAACAATGAGAAGGATCAGAATGTAAAGGCAAACAGCAAGGAAATCAACATAGCGGGAGACTCATTCACTTATGTGTTTCCGGCGCACTCATTCACACAAATAAGAATCAAAGTCAAAATTTAATTCATGAGACAGATAAAAATTGTTGCGACACTGGCGATCCTTTTGGGATTCCAAGGTATGCAGGGACAAGTGCCCACCCGAAAATTTGAACCGGTCAGTTTCTCGCAGGTGATGATCACGGATGATTTCTGGAAGCCCACCATGGATATTGTGGCTACGACCACGCTACAGGCTTGCATTTATCAGACCGAAGTGAAAACGCCTCGCATTAAAAACTTTGAGAAAGTTGCGCGTATGAAGGCCCTGCCTGCCGGACAGGCGGGGGAAAAGCATGAAGGAATATTTTACGATGACTCTGATGTGTATAAGGCACTCGAGGCCATCGCCTATTCGTTGAAAAATCACCCCGATCCTTCCCTGGAAAAGAAGGCAGATGAATGGATTGATAAGATTGCAACCGCCCAATTGTCTGATGGATATATCGGAACATACTATTCACTCGGTCGTCTCAATGAACGTTGGTCGGATATGAGCATGCATGAAGATTATAACGGTGGTCATTTGCTGGAGGCCGCGGTGGCATACTACAATGCTACGGGCAAACGCAAACTATTGGACGTTGCCATTCGCTTCGCCGACTACTTTGATTCACTTTTTGGTCCCGGAAAAAAACATTGGGTCACCGGCCACCAGGAGTTGGAGCTCGCCCTTGTGAAGTTGTACCGCGCTACCGGCGACAAGAAATACCTTGACGAGGCTCACTGGCTGTTGGAAGAACGGGGTCATAAATATGCAAAGGGATACACTTGGACCGAATGGAAAGACACAGCCTATGCCCAGGATGTTGTGCCGCTTCGCGACCAAAAGGAAATTACGGGGCACGCCGTCAGGGCCATGTACATGTACACCGGGGCAGCGGACGTTGCCGCGCTCACCGGTGATGATGGTTATATGAAAGCGATGAATACGGTGTGGGAAGATGTGGTTTATCGCAACATGTATGTTACGGGTGGAATCGGATCTTCTGGCAACAATGAAGGTTTCAGTGTCGATTATGACTTGCCCAATGAACAAGCGTACTGTGAAACGTGCGCTTCCGTGGGGATGGTATTTTGGAACCAGCGAATGAACCTGCTGACCGGTGACAGTAAATTTATCGACGTGCTGGAGAAAAGCTTGTACAACGGCGCCCGGGATGGATTGTCCTTAAGTGGTGACCATTTCTTTTATGGAAACCCATTGGCCTCCAATGGCCGGCATTTCCGCAAGGAATGGTTTGGCACCGCTTGTTGTCCTGCCAACATCGCACGGCTTGTGGCTTCGTTGGGGGATTATATATATGGTGCTTCCGACAAGGGGCTTTGGGTAAACCTATTTGTTGGCAGCAACACCGTGCTGAAGTTTGGAAAAACGGATGTGCCAGTGACCCTGGAGACCCGCTATCCCTGGGAAGGAAATGTCAAGATTACGCTGGCGCCAAAATCCAAAATAAAATTTGCCTTGCATGTTCGTATTCCGGGATGGGCACAAGGACAGGCCGCGCCAGGTGATTTGTATACATTCGAAGGCAATGCAAATAATTCGTTTACACTCACGGTGAATGGCAAACCGGCGCCATTTACCATGGACAAAGGATATGCCGTTGTAGACCGCGATTGGAAAAAGGGTGATCAGGTGGAGTTGATGTTGCCGATGGATGTCAAAAGAATTGTGTCGCGGCCAGAGTTGAAGCAGGATGTTGAGCGCGTGGCGTTACAGCGGGGACCTTTGGTGTATTGTGTAGAAGGTGCCGACAACAATGGAAAGGC
>JAYVEZ010000290.1:0-19081 GCA_043773645.1 Cytophagales bacterium | reverse complement strand
GCAGATAGATTTTAGACCGTTCAGCATGTTCCATTCGGAGGTTTACATGCTAAACGGGCCGCAAAGCTAGGGCAAATGAATTTAATGGGGAATCAAATTCCGCCAGCGGTAGAATTCTGAATGGATTGGGTCATGAGAAATGTGTGCCCATATACTTTGTCCCTCAGCATAAAAATCCTGCTCATCTTCCTCCTGGTGGACAGTATTTACGGAGATATTCAGTGTACAGGGTAGCCAGGTGCAGGCTCGTACCCTCGCCTTCATAAATACCATGGGTCCGGTTGGGATATGGCATGATCTGAAATTGTTTGTTGTATTTGACAAGTTCGTTGACCAGCATCTCCGCATTGTTATAGTGAACGTTATCATCGCCTGTACCATGAATATAGAGCAGGTTTCCTTTCAGGTTTTTAGCGTAGGTAATGGGTGAGCCGTCGATAATGTCCTGGAGATTTTCCTGGGGAAGGCCCATGTAACGCTCCTGATAGATATTGTCATATGTCAACTGGTTGGCCACCGCGGCCACAGCGATGCCTGTCTTGTAAATCTCCGGGTATTGAAAGAGTAAATTCAAGGTAGCCGAGCCGCCGCCACTCCAACCCCACACGGCAATTCGTTCCGGATCAACAAAGGACCACTTTAATATTTCCCTTGCCGCCAATGCCTGGTCTTTGATGTTGAGCTGTCCTACTTTCCGGTAGATACTCTTTCTCCACGCACGACCTTTCGGTGCGGGAGTGCCGCGTCCATCCAACGACATATAAATATATCCCTCACCAGCCATGTCCCCGACGAAGAGACGATTGTTGCCAATGCCATACCGGTCGGTCACCGTTTGTGCGGCAGGCTCTGTGTAGACTTCAAAGACAACAGGGTATTTTTTAGTGGGGTCAAAATTCTTTGGTTTCACCATCCATCCGTCCATTTCAGTGCCTTCGGATGTTTTGATTTTAAAGAACTCCACTTTCTTGGCAACCTGGGCCTGCGGCAACTTGGATGCGATGCTCTCTTTGTCGTTAAGAGGTTTGTAGGTGGAGAGATCAATCATTTCTGAAACACGCTTTGTGTAGGAATTTGAAAAAGTATGCTGCGCAAACTTTCCAGTGGGGGAAACATCGTAGCCATGGCGGCCTTCCAATCCGGGAGGAGTCACCAATTCCAATTTTCCTTTACCGTCAAGTTTTGTCTTGTATAAATAAGTTTGGGTAGCATTGGTGGGGGAGGCCAGAAAATAAACATAGTTGCTCTTTTCATCGGCGGCAAGAAAATCGATGACATCGAAATCGCCTTTAGTAATCAATGTCTCCTTGCCGTCGGATCCGATGCGGTAGAGGTGTGACCAGCCATCCTTCTCACTCATCCACAAGAACTCTTTTTTATTGGCCAGCCATACGAAGGGATGCCGAAAGTCAACGGCATAGGTGCTGCCCGTGAAAGAAAACAATTCAATCCAGGCTTCATCTTTTTCGGAATAAATCAATTTTGCATCGCCCGTGGCGGGATTGCAAGAGAAAATCTTGCTCTCGTTTTGCTTGCGGTTAAGTTGCTGCACAAAGATTTCTGATGCCGAGCGCCACTCCATCCTCGGAAGGTAATGCTGCTGTGGATCACCCGGTATATTCAGCCAATTGGTTTTGCCACCCTCAACAGAAATGATCCCAATGCGTGCCGGCGAAGGACTTTGTCCAATGGTTGGATACTCCACGGGAATGACTTTTGAATAGGCGGAGTCAGTGGTATTGAGCATGTAGTAATCGCGGATCTTATTCGCATCGATTTGCCAATAGGAAATTGATTGACTGTCGGGGCTCCATTGAAATCCATCGCGGCAGGAAAGCTCTTCCTCATAGACCCAATCAAACGTACCGTTGATCAACTTGCGGTTACCGTTGGGGGTAAGTGCCTTCACTTCACCGGAAGCCAGATTCTCCACGTAAAGATTTTGCTCGCTGACATAAGCCACGCGGAGTCCGTCAGGAGAAAATTTTGCGAACATCAAGGTTGATACCGGCCGTCCTGCGCCCAATTTCCGAAGGGCTTTTGTTTTCAAGTCCAGTACCCAATAGTCACCCCGTGTCTCGAGCCTCCAGACTTTGATGGTGTTGGTATAAACCAGAACCTTTTGCTGGTCCTCAGAGAAATAGAACTCCTCTACGGCCAATGCGTCCTGTCCTGAAGGGGTCAGGTCCGCCTTCGACAGGAAAGTGGTCTTGATATTCCCGGGCAGGGAATAATTCACGATTTCGTTTGCCGCTATTTGATAATAGGAGTTCCCGTCAAGTGACCATTTTAGACTGCCTTGCGAGAAGGAAGACAGCGAGTAGCTCAAGAGCACAAGCAGCAGGAACATGCGTTTTGTTTTGCCTGGGGTCATCATATCGTTAGTTTATTTGGAGTTAGGGCCCTAAAGTTATAATTGTAGGCGGGATTTTATACAGTACCGGCCATCTGGACTTTAAACCGTACCTTTGCCGCCTATTTAAACACAAATAATGAAATCTTTTGAAGCCCTGGGCCTATCCCCAGGATTGGTCCAGTCAGTACAACTCCTCGGATTTGAGACCCCCACCCCCATACAGGAAAAAGCGATCCCTGTGTTATTGAAAGGGTCCCGCGATTTTGTAGGACTGGCACAAACGGGCACAGGTAAAACGGCTGCCTTTGGACTTCCCCTGCTGGAATTGATTGACGATCAAAGCAAACAAACACAAGCATTGGTTTTGGCACCTACCCGCGAGTTGGGGATGCAAATCACCAGTGACCTTGAAACTTTCACAGAAAAATTCAAGTCGTTTAACATCGTGGCCGTTTATGGCGGAGCAAGCATCAGTGAGCAAATCAGAAAAGTAAAGCGAGGGGCACAGGTCATTGTTGCGACTCCGGGCCGCCTGATTGATTTGATTGAACGCAAGGCCATCAACCTCAGTACAGTTAAGTATGTCATTCTTGATGAAGCGGATGAGATGCTGAACATGGGGTTCAAGGAAGATATCGACAAAATATTGTCGTTCACACCCAAGGAAAAAAATACGTGGCTCTTTTCGGCCACCATGCCGCGCGAAGTCCGGGCGATCATGAAAAATTATATGACCGATCCGTTTGAGCTGACGGTCGGTGAGCAGAATACGGGCAATGTCAATATTGAACACCGTTATGTGCTGGTGCAGGAGCGTGAGAAGTATATGGCGCTGAAACGCATCCTGGATTTTAACCCTGATATTTTTGGCTTGATTTTCTGCCGCACCCGCATCGACACGCAGCGCATTGCGGAGATGCTGATGAAAGACGGCTACAGCGCCGATTCATTGCATGGTGATCTTACCCAACAGCAACGCGACCGGGTGATGATGAAGTTTCGCCAGCGGGGTCTCCAGATTTTGGTGGCTACGGACGTGGCGGCACGCGGGATTGATGTGGAAGACATTTCCCATGTCATTCACCTGAACATGCCCGACGAAATGGAATTTTATACCCACCGCAGCGGCCGGACGGCGCGGGCAGGTAAAAAAGGAATTTCCATTGCGCTGGTGAGCCGTGCCGAATTGGGCAAGGTCAAACAGATTGAAAAGAGAATGAATGCTTCTATGAAAAGAATGATGGTCCCTACCGGATCGGAAGTCTGCCAGAAGCAGTTGTTGGGATTGATGCACAAAGTACGGGAGGTAAAAGTTAACGAAGCGGATATTGCAGAATTTCTGCCCGCCGTGTATGAAGAACTGAATGACCTTACCAAGCAAGACCTGATCAAACGTTTTGCTTCAATTGAGTTTAATCGTTTTCTGGACTACTACCGCAACGCTCCTGATCTGAACAGCGATCAGAAACGCACGACCGAATTTGGTAGCCCCGATCGCTCACGCGCTCCTGGTGGCACACGATTCTTCATCAACCTGGGCAAGATGGACGGCCTGGACAAATCGAAGATGCTGGAAGTGATTGATGAGTTTACCGGATTGGAGAAAAAAGATATCGGTCAGATTGACCTGAAAGGAGCTTATTCCTTTTTCGAAGTCGAAAAGCATTTGGTCGACAAGGTTGTGAAAGGATTCAATGGTGTGGAATTGCAAGGCCGCCAGGTGCGGGTGGAGATCACCGATGCAAATTCATCGGGACCAGGTCCCTCCACCGGATCATCGGGTCGCAATTCAGAATCACCCCGTCCCCGAAAAAGAATTTATCCGGATAAGAAGTTTTCGGAGAAGAAGAGTTTCCACAAGAAGTGGAGGTAGCCGCTCACAGGCTATCTCTCCAGTGGAAAAATTCCAAAATTGAATAATTCGTTGTGCCTGATGACGGTGATATCAATCATGGTCAGGATTTCCTTTTTGGTAAGTTCCTTAAACAATTCGTGCAGGCTGTTGACAGGGGTATTGTTGAAAGACACAATGATGTCCCCTTCTTTTATTTGCGAGCGGCTCGCGGGTGAGTCTTGTTCAAGGGAGGTCACAAAGAGCCCTTTTTCATTGGGCAAATGAAAGTGACGCAAAACCTTTGGATGCACCGGTACCTCCTGTAGCATAAAACCCAGGTACGCTTTAAACACCTTTCCATTTTTGATGAGCTGACTGGCAACCTCCTTGGCAGTATTGATATCGACCGAAAAGCTGATCCCCTGGGCGCCGTTGATTATGGCCGTATTGACACCCACTACTTCTCCTTCCGTTGTAATCATGGGGCCTCCGGAGTTTCCCGGATTGAGGGCCGCATCTGACTGGATAACATTGTCGACGATCCGGCCAGATTGTGTGCGCATTGATCTTCCCAAGGCACTCACCACACCGGTGGTAACGGTATGCTGATAGCCCAATGGATTTCCTATGGCGATTACCAATTGGCCGATTTGAAGCTGGGTGGCATCTCCGAGGCGGGCCGTTGAATATCCATCGGCGTATATTTTAAGGATAGCCAGGTCAGTGTCAGGATCTTTGCCTACGACCGAAGCCTCGATTTCATTTTCATTCAGAAGTGACACCATGATCTTTTCAGCGTCCTGTATGACATGGTGATTGGTGAATATCAGTCCGTCGGAAGAAAATATGAAGCCCGATCCTGATCCGGCAGGACGAAGTTTGCCCTGCATCGTTTTGTAGACATCAATCTTGACGACCGCGTTCTTAACTTGGCTTACTGCGCCGATGATCATTTGTGAGAATACGTCCATACTGGTTTTTACAGCTTCTGGGCTCAAAATCCTTTCCAAAGCAACAGGCCTGAAATTTTGACGTGAAATCGTGGGCCAATCCAGCGACGGCGGTTGTTTACAGAGCTAATTTTTGTAATTTTTCCCCTTATTAATCGGGCCCTACATGGCGAAACTGAAGAATATTATAAAGCAACTCTCGGAGAAGGATTACACTGCGATCTATGATTCTTTGATCAACGGCAATGCCGAAAAGTCAGCTTATTTATTGAAAGCCATGCGCGAACGGCAGCTTTCGGAGAATAAGGTCATGACGGAGCTTGAGATCAATGCAAACGCCTATTACACCATGCGTTCCCGGCTGAGTCAGAAGATTGAGGAGCACCTGGTTCAGCAAATGGAAAGCCCGCGTACTGATTTGTTACGGAAAGTAGCCAACATCAACGAGGTGTTTTTTACCAAGAAAAAGACAATCGCCATCGCCATGTTGCGGAAGCTTGAAAAGGAACTTATTGAAGCCGACCTCGTGGGCGAACTTCCCACCATCTACAAGTTGCTGAAGAAGTTGCACATCAACTCTCCTGATTTCTTTCAATTCTCGCAATTGTATAACCGCCACGTAGCCTACATGCTGGCCGTTGACAAGGCCGAAGATGTGCTGGCGGATTATTTCAAGAAGTACGGAAATTATTTTCTGACGGGCGATGCGACGGAAAAACTCAGCCTTGAGTTGCTGACCAAGGAAATCCACAACATTGCGAATTTGTATGAATCACACCGGCTATACGTGTACAAATCCTGTATCATCGTATTCCACCGGTTGTTTGTTGACAAGGAAGAGAACCTTCAGCAGGATGAAGAGTCCATCGAGGATATTTTCAAGCGAGTGCAAGAGGTATTTGAGACTTACAACCTCGACCCGGTTTATTATCACCTCAATTTGTTGTTTGAATTTCTCAAACTGGAATACTATAACCACTACAAAGTTTACAAGCAAGCCGAGCGCTATTTCGAGGAAGTCAATGACGCGGCATCGAACTTGTTGATTAACTATCCTTACTATACGTTCGCCGTTCAGTTCCTGATTTCAAAGTTCGAGCGCGCCCTGCGGCTGGGTACTGAAGCAGAACTGTATGCAGAGCAGGAGGAACTCTTCGCTGATTTTGAGCCTGACCCCAATAATGTACCCCAACATGTGGTGTTCACGGTTTACAAGGCCATGTGCAGTTATTACACGGGTCGCTACGAAGAAACGGCCAAACTGCTCAACGCCCTCATCAATGATGTAAGCCTGAAAAAATATCCGCTGGCCCAGATGGAAATTAAGGCATTGCTGTGTCTCCAGTATTGTTTATTAAAAGACATTGAGCTTTACAACCAGTTGTCCAACAGTGTTCAGCGCAACATCAGGATGATTGGCAAAGATGCATGTGAAAATGTTCTGACCTTTCTCAAGATTTTAAAAATAGCCGTCAGTGAGGCCAAGAAAGAAAAGCACAAGAAGATTTCTGCCTTGATACCTAAATTTAAATTGATGGCGGTCAATTATTTTGCCCCCACTTCTTTCATTCGCATGGATGAGAAATTTGTGGAGCGGCTGATCGCCCTGGAAATTCAGGGAGGATCAACAGAGGGAGACGACTAGATATTCAGTTCAAGAATGCTGTCGTGGGTCAGCGGCTTGTTCAGGTAGAGCTTGACGTTCACGTATTTTTTTGAACGGTTGAAATCCTGTGGGTTGATGGAGGAGGTCAGCATCACAATCCGGCATTTTTTCTTCGTTGCCATGGTCAGCTTTTCGAATTCGTCCAGGAATTGGAAGCCATCCATGAGCGGCATGTCGATGTCCAGAAAGATAATGTCAGGTAACACCTTGTCGGCCAGGTCGAGTTTTTCCATGTTGCGAAGAAACTCAATGGCACTCTTGGCCCCCGTATGGATGTAAATGTGTTCTGTGATGGAGGCCGACTCAATCATTTTCTGGTTGATGAGGTTGTCGATCTCATTGTCATCAATCAGCATGACCGAACGGTACTTCTTCTCTTTCATAAACTATGTTGCGAGGACTAAAGTTAGTGGGTTCGGTTCAAAATGCAAGCCAGCCACAGGGTGACATTATGAACGGAGCAAAAAGAATTGCAGCGGTGGCTAGAGATCAAACTTAATCCCTTGGGCCAGTGGAAGATGATTTCCAAAGTTGATGGTGTTGGTCTGCCGGCGCATATATACCTTCCAGGAATCTGACCCCGACTCCCGCCCGCCACCGGTTTCTTTTTCGCCTCCAAAGGCTCCCCCTATTTCTGCCCCTGATGTGCCAATGTTGACGTTGGCAATACCACAGTCACTGCCATTCTGTGAAAGAAATTTCTCCATTTCCTGCAGGTGGGTGGTCATGATGGCTGATGATAGCCCCTGCTTCACCCCATTCTGTATGGCGATGGCTTCTTCCAGGGTCTTGTATTGAATGAGGTACAAAATGGGAGCAAATGTCTCATGTTGCACGATGGCATATTCATTTTTTACTTCAGCGATGGCGGGCTTCACATAACAGCCGGATTCATAACCATTGCCTTTCAACAAGCCACCCTCTACCAGGAATTTTCCCCCTTCTGCTTTGATCTTCTTTAAAGCCTCTTGATACAGCGTGACCGCGGCTGCATCGATCAGCGGACCAACATGATTCTTTGAGTCGAGGGGGTTGCCGATTTTTAATTGAGCATAGGCTTTCTTCAAACGCTCTTTCATTGCATTGTAAACCTTCTCATGAACGATCAGCCTGCGTGTGGAAGTGCACCGTTGACCGGCTGTTCCCACAGCGCCGAAGACTGCACCCCGGATCGCGATGTCGAGGTCGGCATGCTCGGTGACGATGATGGCATTGTTACCTCCCAATTCCAGCAGCGGTCGGCCGAGGCGTTCGCTCACGGTCTTCGCTACGGCCCTGCCCATGCGAACCGATCCAGTGGCTGATACCAATGGAATTTCTTCTGCACCCGCCAGCCATTGACCTACACGGTAATCACCATTCACGATGCATGACACGCCTTCAGGCACATTGTTTTTTGCAAAGACCTTCGCGGCAATCTGCTGGCAGGCGATGCTGCACAATGGGGTTTTTTCCGAAGGTTTCCAGATGCAGGTATCACCACACACCCAGGCCAACATCGCATTCCACGACCACACGGCCACAGGAAAATTGAAAGCAGAAATAATACCTACAATGCCCAGTGGATGATATTGTTCATACATCCGGTGCAGGGGACGCTCCGAGTGCATGGTCAACCCGTGCAGTTGTCGCGAAAGCCCGACTGCGAAATCGCAGATGTCAATCATTTCCTGTACTTCTCCCAAGCCTTCCTGATAGGATTTTCCCATCTCGTAGGACACCAACATTCCCAGGGATTCTTTCGACTTTCGCAAAGCATCGCCTATTTGTCTTACGACTTCTCCCCGCTTGGGGGCCGGCACCTGTCTCCATTGAAGGAATGCCTGCTGGGCCGTCGCCACAACTTTTCCAAAAGCTTTTTCATCAGCGCCTTGTACGGTGCCAATGAGCCGACCCTCTACCGGGGAATAGGACGAAAGAAGTGGGCCATTTGATTTTATCCATTTGGTTCCAGTGGAAACACCGGGATTGGATGCTTTAATGCCAAGATCTTTTAATACAGAAGTGATATTGAATTTTTCCATGATCGCAATTGAAGGTCAAATCTAAGGAGGAATTCTCCACGGTGCCACAGTTACACGATTATTGAAGCCCAGCGGTCATTGCGCATAGGCAGCGGGTGAACATCCTACCACTCAACGCCGTAGGTGCCTTTCTCCCCATTCCGGTAGATGCCCTCGACCAATATCCCACCTGTTTTATATTCAAGGATGCGGTTGAGGTCAGCCACATTATCGATGGCTACCTTATCCACGAAAGTGATGATGAAATCTTCTTTCATCCCCGCCTTTTTCCATTTGCCATTCTCCAGCGTCTTCACGAGTACACCACCGTCTAAGTTTCGGCGGGCAAGTTCTGAATAGGGAATGTCTTCCAGTGTTCCACCCTCGACAGTGTAGTTGATCTCTTTGCGTGAGATTGATTCACGGCCTTCAATATTTTTCAAAACTGTCTTTACGGATTTCTCATGGCCTTCCCTGCGGAAGCTCACATTGACCGCATGACCCGGGCGATGGCGGGCGACGCGCTCCTGAAGTTCAGAGGTGCTGCCTACATTGTATCCATCCACGGCTGTAATCACGTCGCCTGCCTCAAGGCCCGCTTGATTGGCAGCGCTTCCTTCATTTACACGGTCGATGTAGACACCTCGGATGACGTCCAGATTTTTTTCCTCCGCCATGTCCGCATTGACATCCCTGATGACAACACCCAGAAGTCCACGCTGTACCTGACCAAATTCAAGGAGATCGTCCATGATCTTTTTGGCAAGGTTGACGGGTATGGCAAAGGAATATCCGGAGTAGCTGCCCGTAGCGGTGGCGATGGCAGAATTGATACCAATCAATTCTCCCTTCAGGTTGACAAGTGCCCCTCCGCTGTTACCTGGATTCACGGCAGCATCGGTTTGAATGAATGATTCTACTTCAAGGTTGTTGTTTCGTTCGCGCAGGATCCCGATGTTCCTCGCTTTCGCGCTGACAATACCTGCGGTTACCGTTGAATTGAGATCGAATGGATTTCCTACCGCCAGCACCCACTGCCCCGGCACCACGAGATCCGAATTTCCATAGGCCATGAATGGAAGGTTCTTGGCTTTGATTTTGAGTAGTGCAAGGTCAGTACTGGGATCGCGCCCGATTACTTTGGCGTAAAAGTGCTGGTTGTCACTCATCGTTATTTCAATGTTGGTGGCGTCTTCGATGACATGAAAATTGGTAATGATGTAGCCATCATCAGAAATGATAACGCCGGAGCCTGAAGAGCGTAATTGGTGCCTGAAGTAGAGTTCCAACGGGTTGATACTGAAGTCACCAGGTCCATAGCCTGTTTTGATATGAACAACCGAAGGGGTACTTAACCTGGAGGCATATTCAAAATCGGGGTAAACGGAATTTCTTCTTGCCGAGTCGAGGCCCATCCTTGCCAGGGTGAGGTTCTGCTGTTTCTCGATGGAAGGGTACCGGGGTGCGGAATCGATGTACCGCAAGGTGAGCACCACACCGGTCACAGCCCCGATAAACGCGGAAAGCACAACTACGCCGACAATAAGGAATCGTTTCATGGTGAGGTCTGGATCGAAAGATAATGTTATTCTGGGATACGGGGGTGTATGGTGTCCTACACCTTTAAGGTGTAGGACACCATACAACAAAAAGGGCGCCCGTTTCCGGAACGCCCTTACCCAACCCCACACATCCAACAGTCTTTAGTTAACCTTGATGGTTGTTTTTAATGCTTTCTTTTCGTCTTTTGGTACGATCAGCTCCAGGATACCATTGTTATACTTGGCGTTGATTTTGGAGCCATCGACGTTTTCAGGCAATGCAAAAGAGCGACTGAATGAACCATATTGTGTTTCGATCGAGCGATAGTTTTTCTCTTTCTTCTCGTTGGTGAATTTGCGTTCGCCGCTCACCGTGAGGTAATTGTCTTTCAGCTCGATGTTGAAGTCCTCCTTGCTGAGGCCGGGAGCGGCCACATGAAGCTCATAGGCACTTTCATTTTCGATGATGTCTACCTTTGGAACGAATGCACTTCCCCCTGAACGGGTAAGCGATTCATTGAACAGGGTGTCAATCAGGCTGCTGAACGAGGTCGGTACGAAGTCGTTGGCGTTGTATCGGATGATGCTCATAGTGTTTGAATTTTTAAGGTTGAACAATCAGGTTTTAATTGCTGATAACCTTATAGGGAAATCTGTGCCGGTCAGAATTCCAAGCTAATAGTGAGCCAAAATGGCGCAAATTGATTGACTTCTGCCTTATTATAAGACAAAATGGCTTAATTTAATGTATCAAGCCTTGTCAAACGAGAACCTTCGCTTGCTTGAGGTTGGTAAGGGATTCTGGGTCCATCAAGGTTTTGGCGCAGGCCTCGGCATGGGGAAGTTCATAGCGGAAGAAGAACTTCATCGTATGTACTTTTCCCTCGTAGAACTCCTTTGATTGATCTGTGAATTGGGAGGCCTGCAGTTGCGTAAAAGCGCGGGTGGCCTGCTTGAGCCACTGCCAGCCGATAACAACATAGCTCAGTTGCTCCATGAAGATCGTTGCATCGGCCAGGTAACGGTCGATCTCGCCTGCGGCAGCAAACTTGCCGAGATGTGAAAGTACCGCAGTGATTCGGTCCGCTTCTTCCCGGAGACTTTTTGCATACGGCTTTAGTGCCTCATAAGTGCTGGCGGTGTCGTGGGTATGCTTGATGGCCGCGATCAGTGTACGGAGGGCTTCTCCTTTCTCCATCAATACTTTTCTGCCCAGCAAGTCGAGTGACTGAATGCCGGTAGTGCCCTCATAGATGGACATGATTTTCAAGTCGCGGTAATGTTGCTGTACCGGAAAATCCGTTGTAAAGCCGTAACCACCCAAAGTTTGGACAGCCAATGAAGCTGAGCGGCTTCCCTGCTCTGAAGAATAGGTCTTCACAATGGGTGTCAATATCTCGAGCAGCAACCATGATCGATGCTGTTCATCGCCGGCGGTGGCGTGAGCGAGATCATATAATTTGTTGCATTCCATGGCGAGCGACAAGGCACCTTCAGAAATTGCCTTTTGCGTAAGCAGCATCCGTTGAACGTCGGGATGGTTGACAATGAGCGTCGGAGCCTTCAAGGGATCTTTTTCACTGGCGGGTCTTCCTTGTGGTCGTTCCTGCGCATACTGAAGTGAGGCCTGGTAAGCGGCCATCGCCACGGATGCGGCGGTCTGGCCTACACCGATCCTTGCTTCGTTCATCATCTGAAACATATACGTTAGACCCTTGTGAGGTTCGCCCACCAGCCAACCCTTGCACTTGTCCTGGTCGCCGAAAGCCAGGTGTGTAGTGGAATATCCCCGCTGCCCCATCTTTTGAAAATCGCCGATACATTCAGCATCGTTGGGTGTCAGGCTGCCACCTGCTTCTGGCCAGAACTTGGGAATGATGAACAGTGAAATACCTTTCACACCGGGAGGAGCACCTGCGATTCGTGCCAGCGTCAGGTGAATAAAATTATCGCAGGCATCGTGCTGCCCTCCGGAAATAAATATCTTCTGCCCTTTGATATTATATATGCCATTGCTTACTGGCGTCGCGCTGGTGGTGATATCGGTGAGCGAACTCCCTGCCTGGGGCTCCGTGAGCGCCATGGTTGCCTGCCACCGGCCTTCGTAAATATTCGGAACAAACGTTTTGATCTGTTCTTCGTTTCCGAAACTCGTGATCAATGCCGCGGCTCCTGCAGAGAGACTGAAGTATCCCTGGCAACCATTGTTGGCAGCCTGGAAAATATGCTGCCCCGCATTGTAGATCATCATGGGAAGCTGAAGACCTCCATGTTCAAATTTCGCAGCTCCACCGATCCAGCCTTGCTCTGCTGCCTGCAGTATAATTTTTTTCAGTTGCGGATGCGTTGTCACCCCACCTTTGCCATCATACTTTGCCGGCGTCTCGTCCATCGCCTTGAAGTAGGGGGCCATGTCCCGGTCCGCGAGCAACTTTGCGGATTCCACCATCATCCAGGCTTGCTCCCAGTTCAGGTGTGAAAATTTATTAAGAGAAAACAAATCGTTGACCTGGTGAACTTCCTGCAGGAGGAATTTCAGGTGTGGCATGCTCATGTATTGGGACATATGCTTTGGAGATAGGTGATGCTGGATACTTGATGCTGGATACTTGATGCTGGTAACGTGCAACCGGTAACTTGCGACCAGCAACCTCTTTACCTCGCAGCGCCTCCATCAATCGTCAGACAGATCCCGTTTACGAAAGACGCTTCGTCGGAGGCAAGATAAAGATATCCGTTTGCAATGTCTTGCGCTTCGCCCCATCGGCCGGCGGGGATGTGGGTGATCATTTGCTTTCTGACATCATCGGGGATGGCATCGGTCATGGCGGTTTTGATGAAGCCCGGCGCAATGCAGTTCGCCGTAATGCCAAACCGACCCAATTCCAGCGCCCATACTTTGACCAATCCAATGATCGCGGCTTTGGTGGCCACGTAATTGGTCTGACCATAATTTCCCCGGATGGCGACATTGGACGATGCGGAGACGATCCTTCCGTAGTTCTGATCCTTCATGGTGGGAACGACTGCCTGCGTGCAGTTGAACACACCGGTCAGGTTTACAGAGATTACATCGTCCCATTCCTCTTTCGACATCTTCAATAAAGTCCGGTCTTTGGTGATGCCAGCATTATTAATCAAGATGTCGATGCGCCCAAAATGCTTCTTCGCGGCCTCGGTAGCCTTTTCTACTTCCTCTTTGTTGGCGACCGATACTCTCGTGAAGGTGACATCGTGACCAGCTTTTTTTAACTGATCAGCGATGCTGGTTCCTTTCTCCGAAAGGTCCCAGATGGCGACTTTCGCCCCTTCCCGCACAAAAGTTTGTACCGTGGCCAGTCCGATGCCGCTGGCTCCTCCGGTAACGATGGCAACTTTATTGTTTAATCTCATGGTTCGATTTTTTAATGGAACAATTTAGAAAATAGCCGTGATCAATTCAGCAATGCAGGCCGGCTTATCATCGCCTTCCAATTCAATTTTACATTCCAGGTAGAGTTTCAGCCCGTCGTTGGGCATGTCCTCAATATTGAGAATGCTTCCGTGCATGCGAATCCGGCTGCCGGACTTTACCGCGACAGGAAACCGGGCCTTGTTGAGGCCATAGTTAATGGAGCTTGTGACGCCCTCGATGACGACCAGTTCGAAGAAGAATTTAGCGGCCAAAGAAAGGGTGAGATAACCATGGGCGATCGTTTTTCCATCCGGCATCATCGCCTTTGCCTTCTCCACATCCACATGGATCCATTGATAGTCGTGCGTCGCGGTGGCAAAATTGTTTATCATTTCTTGTGTTACCGTGAGCCAGTCGCTGACCCCCAACGATTGGCCGACATGTTTTTTAATATCTTTTTTCTTCAACACCGTCGGTATGCGTAGTGCGTTTGCCTCTGCAGGTGGTTTGGTGACCACCGGCTTGGGTGGTGGCGGCGCCTCCGTCCAGGCTCCAACTTTGATGACGGCTTTGCCCATTACTTTGCGATCCATCAATTCGTACAAAGCCATGGGAGCTTGCTCGAGTGAATAGATTTTATGGATGTGTTGTTTTATCTTGCCGGAGTTGATCAATCCCATCAATTCTCCAAAGTTCTTCATGCTGTGATGCGGTTCGCGTTCTGCAAAACTTCCCCAAAAGACGCCAACGATTGAACATCCTTTCAGCAATGGAAGGTTGGCGGGAAACTGTGGGATGTTTCCGGTAGCGAAGCCCACCACAAGATAACGTCCTCTCCATGCCATGGAGCGCAGCGCAGCCTCTGCCATGGGTCCACCAATGGGATCATATACAACATCAACACCCTGGTCGTTGGTGAGTTCTTTCAATCTCGTCCGAAGGTCTTCCTTGGAATAATCAATAACATCATCAGCGCCTTTCTCCTGACAAATGGCAAGCTTTTCCTGGGAGGAGGCAGCGGCGATGACTTTCGCGCCCATTACTTTCCCCAATTCAATAGCGGCAAGCCCGACACCGCCGGCTGCACCCAATACCAGCAGCGTTTCCCCCGGTTGAAGGTTCGCACGGTCTTTGAGTGCATGATAGGAGGTGCCATACGTATACAGTGAGCATGCGGCATTGATGAAGTCCATCCCGGGTGGAATGGGAAAGACACGCTTGGCGCTGACCACCACCTCTTCAGCGAAACCACCGTAACCGCATAAGGCAATGACGCGGTCGCCGATCTTGAGGTGTTTCACTTTTTCGCCGACGGCCAATACGATACCCGATACTTCTCCCCCCGGGGCGAAAGGGAGTTCCGGCTTGATCTGATATTTATTTTGAATGATGAGCACATCGGGGAAATTCACACCGCAGGCACGGATGCTGATGAGAACATCGCCTG
Source organism: Cytophagales bacterium (assembly GCA_043773645.1). GTDB lineage: Bacteria > Bacteroidota > Bacteroidia > Cytophagales > Cyclobacteriaceae > ELB16-189. Next base: position 3,890 of record JAYVEZ010000290.1, on the reverse strand, counting down.
CTTCCAGGGAAGGTGTTGAGGCTTCCCCGAACACCAATGAATCAGGCAGGCCGTAGGTTTTGCATTGAATTGCTTTCATGTCTTTTCTATGTCTATGGTTCTGATTTTCAGAATGGGTGTTATGATTGGGGGGAAGACCTTCGTCTCAGTTCATTGAGTTCAGCACGCACGAGCTGGAGTTCGGTGACAATTTCTTTCATGTCGCTGCGAAGTTGTACATGGATGGTCTCGTCGGTTGCCTGGCTGGCTTCCACTTTTTGTTCAAGGTCTGTTTCCACCTTGTCGGCTACTTGCGAGGTCATGACTGCGATGAATACGTTAAAGGCGATGATCGAGGTAAACACCACGAAGCTAACAAAGTAGGATTGAATGATGAAAGGTGGAAAGTCAGGTGTATGGGTGGTGATGTCATGCATCACATCAGACCAGTTGTCCAGGGTCATGACCTGGAACAGCGTCACGAATGAGTTCACGATGCTGCTGAAGTCGCAGGTGGCGAAAACTTTTTCATCGAAAATGAACATGCCCAGCACCGCATAAATATAATTAAGGATGAGAAGGAGCACGGCAAAGGAGAAGACCGTGGGCATGATGCTCATGATCCTGCGCTCAACTTCCTTGAGGTGGTCGCTGATTTCAAGCAAGCGTATGATCCGGAAGATTCGGAAGAGCCGGCCGATCTGAATAAATGAAGGGTGGAGGAATGCTTGTGCAAAGATCCCGACGAAGCTGAGGAAGATCAATGCAAAGTCAAAGTAGTTCCAGAAGCCGTGTTCGGTGAGTTCAAGGGTGGTGCGCATGACACCATCTTTCATTTCTTTCTTTCGGGTGAAGAGCACAAAATACATTCCCGGATGGTCTTCGGCCAAAATCCTCACGATAATTTCCAGCGTGAAGAAGGCGAGGAAGAGGTAGTCGACGACCCTGAAGATGGATTGCCATTCCGGGTTCTTAAGTACTGTTTCCAAACCCACAATAAAGGCGAAGGAAAGGATGGCGTAGTTGACGATGTGGCAAAACCGCTTGCCATGGGCAAAGTCTTTCAGGTGTTGGTGGGTCATTGGCTGTGGAATAAATAAAGAATTAAGAATTAAGAATTAAGAATTAAGAATGATGAAGGGCAAACTGTGTAATTGGCAATTATTCTTATGAACCTCACCATTTTCGCAATTCAAATTTACATTTTGTCCGTTGCGCAATATTCCTTGTAGTCGCTCACCACTTTTTTTGAATAGTGTTGGGTATACTCCAATAGGTGATGTTGACTCAGCTTGCCAACCGATTCGATGAGCGCATCTCCCGTCTCAGCCGTATATCGCCCCGTGGCCCTCAGGTGGGCGGAGGCAGTGATGTCTGCCATCGACTCAATGATCCCTTCGAATTTATGCGTCTTTTGAGAAACGACTTTCAGGTCAAGTTTGTCTTGAGACGGCTGAAGCTCTTTGATCACATAATTTTTGCTCCCTACTTTAAAATCATGCAGCAGGGCAGGGGGTGTGTCCTGTAAAAGCGACTGGATCTTGATGACCCTGTGGGCCTCATTGTCCCACGACGGTTGCTTGAAGTTAAAATATTTCAGTACGCAAGATGGTCCTGCCTCTTTCATATCCAGCAGCACCGGCCTGTCATCGTGTTCACTGAAGCAAAGCAGAATGTAGCGCTCGAGGCCCAGGCTACCTGTGCCCATAATTCGACTGGCGATGTCGATCAGTTTGTATCCATGGTTGGCAGCTTCCTTCCAGGAGAGGAAAGCTTCCTTGATCTTACCGGCATCCTTGGATGGCGTAGTGAAAGTTTTGCCAGGTATGATGGAAAGTTGCATCATTCCTTTGTGCGATTCGGTGCGCTTGTCAAGGACTTCCTTGTCTTTCCGTTTTTCCACCGATTGAATGAGTTCGCCGATCATTCCCGTCGCCGTCTCCCGCTGGAAGGAATGAGATTTGCCCGCCAGGATGGTGGCAAAGTACTTCGCAAGGAATCGTGTGGCGACCGATTCGGTTCTGGTGGACTCTATTTTCAAGTCATCACCGGCAACATAAATACTGGTAACCACCCTCAGGATTTCCAACGAAACCGGAGCGAGGACACACTCGTCAAAATCATTGATATCAAAATAGATGAGGCGGTTGTCGCCTTTGTAGGTGCCATAGTTTTCAAGGTGCAGATCGCCGCAAATCCAGGTTTTGTGTCCCGTAGTGAATGAAGTTTCCTTTATAAGATCTTCATAAAAAAGGTGGGCGGTGCCGCGAAAGAAGCGGAAGGGGCCTTCCCGGAGGGCGGAATATTTTGTGGGCAGAATATCTTTGATCCGGTTGGCATTGTAGGCCTTGATTCTGTCAACAATATGGTTCATGAACTGGAGAAGGAATGCTTGTGGTGTGTGAATATAATAAATAATTGGTCCGACAAACTCAAGAACAAAAGTCATTGATTCCACCAGGATAGCGTGGTATATTTATTGACTTAGTCAAACAATCCTTCCATGAAAAAGCCCATTGTACAAATCATATTGGTGATATTAATCGCTTCGGCATTTTCCTTTGCGGGATTTTTGGAAACATTGGAAATCACCAAAGAAAATGCCCAGGATGCTGTATGGTACAGCTTCTCCAATGGCGGCTACTCCGGTCCGGCCTCAAAGACCTATCACAACTTTGCCGTCCCATTGAGGGTGTCTATGATCAAGGAGATCGGAGCTTTCGCAAAGGCTTATAGCCAATCAGATCATTTCAAAAACCGGTACACGGAATACCGACTGGGCCAGCGGCCTTCACCCCCTGAGGCTTTAGTGACCACGGCGGAACTCAAGAAACAGCAACGGGAAGCCATCCAAAAGAGCCTGAATGATATTGAGCCGAGGCTCAAGGAGTATACCGGAGATATCCGGAAGGGAATGGAGGCTGCTGTTAAAGTAATGAAGGACCAGTTAAAAGAACTGGATGATCCAAAGAATCCGATGTTCAGTCCCGACATGGATGTCATCCTGAAACAAAGTCACGATGAGCAGGTGAAAGAATATGAAAGCAAAGTCAAAGAGTGGGAACTGAAATATCCGGTATCGCCTCAGGGCATGATCAAGGACCGGTTAAACTATTTTCTTCAGCTTTCAGCTACCGTTGACTTCAGTGCCAAACTCGGTAAGGGGCCGGAGGACAAAATGATTTTTCTCAATCAGGCTTACGAAGAGCAGAGTTCCGACTGGAAATTTATCTATCGGTCAGGCAAGGATGCCACCAATGCAGCCAGGACAGTAGCCATCCAGTGGCTGGGTGAACTAAAATGATACATGCCCAATGCCCAGTACCCAATGCCCAGTACCCAGTACCCAAAGCCAAGTACCCAAAGTAAAATGCTTAACTTCCCATCATCCAAACACCTAACCCCAAATCCATGAGCCTAATTGAACGAGCCAAGAACATTCTCCTTACACCCAAGACGGAATGGCCTGTCATTGCAAGTGAAAGCGATACACTTTCTTCCTTGTTAACTTCTTATGTTCTCCCATTGGCCGCGATACCTGCCATCGGTTCGTTGATTAGCGGGCTGGTCATCAGCAGTGCCATCGGAACTCAGTTCGCTGTCACCACGGCGATTATTGCTTACGCAAGTGCCATCATTTCTTTTGTGATCGTCACCTATGTAGTGGATTTTCTGGCAGAAAAATTCAAGTCAGAAAAAGACCTGAACAAATCCGCACAACTGGTGGCCTATGCATCTACCGCGAGCTGGGTTGCGGGGATACTGACCATTGTTCCTGTGATTGGGGCATTGGCTTCACTCGCCGGAGGAATTTACGCCATCTACCTGATGTACCTCGGTGTTGGTCCGATGAAGAAGACGCCAGAAGATCAAAAGGTGGTCTATCTGGTGATCATTTTCGTTGTACTGAT
>JAYVEZ010000289.1:0-5356 GCA_043773645.1 Cytophagales bacterium | reverse complement strand
ATCCCTGATTCTCAGATCGACAGACCCATCCAGCGATGGCATAAGAACATTGAATTGTTCATCCACCTGGGCATTGAGCTCTACATCCGTAAAAATCTTCCCACTGAGATTATTGGATTTGATGGTGGATTGGGAGAAGTTGTTGAATGAAGTGAAAAACTTTTCAATGTCTGCATTTCTAACATTCGCTTTGATGACGACCGGATTGATGGGTTGGTCCAGGTTGCTCAACTTCACAGAGGCCAAAACGCTACCATCCGCCAAGTTCATTTTTATCGGATTAGCTGAAAATTGATCTTTATGCAATTTCAACTTTCCATAAAGCTGTGAAGCATGGAACGAGCCGTTGACAACTTCATCAACCTTAATATCAAATTCGAATTCAACCTTACTGTCCAGGACATCAATCAGGTCGGAAATTTTTTTGTGACTTTTCACAGAGGTTTTGGGCTTGGCCTTCGGCTTTTTCTTTATCAGCGTAGCAAGATCAAGCCTAGGCGAATACACCGAAAGCTTCACGAAACCTTTCTCTTCCGGGACAAAGAAAAATGGGATAAAGCCTGTAACGAGGCCCTTCAATTGAATCCTGTTTCCATTGATCCTCGCGTCTATTTGGTGAAGGTCCATCTGCTTTTCAGTAAAGTGGATCTTCACATTCACCTGGTCGATTTTCTTCTGTTGAGACACAACCACTGCCGATGCATTCGTGACCGTGACGTCTCCCCTGAGTCTGCCTTTATAGGCTGTGCTGGTTCCATTCAGGTATTCATTCAGTCTCCCATGGTATTGTATATCAGCCATGAATTCCCCGGAGAGAAAATGCAAACGGGTGGTATCGCTATGTTGATTGAGGTCGGTAAGGTGAAGGTTGCTGCGTGCCGCCAACAACAGTTCCGGGTTTTTCAAGTTGGTGATGCTCAACCGGGCGTTGGTAGGTATGCCTGCCACCTTGCCGGATAGCGTATCCACGACGATGCGGGAATTGTAGTCATCAAATATCTTTGTTGTGTCGATGTGGTTGGTGAAGCAACCCGCCAGGGAAAGGTCTTCCGCGGATATCTTTCCGGTCACGAAATGATTATTGGCTGTGGAGAAGCCAATGTCAATTTTGGGCTCCTCGCCACCTGCCAGCCTGCCAATCAAGCTAACGTCCAGCTTCAATGGGGTGTCGAATTGAAACTTTGAAAGTTTTTCACGAAGTGCTCTGGTAATCAAACTAAGCCCCTCACCATAATTAATTGCATCGGAATGAATGAACAGCGAAAAAGTACCCGGGGCTTTGAAAGCAAATATTCCTTTCAAATCAACCTTTGATTTGGCAAACTGAAGGACCGATGGATGAACTATCATCTGTTGAGTCTTAGGGATAAATTCGAGGTTCAGGGAGGCATGGGTGGCAGCATCCGGAAGGTAGCCACCCTTTTGTTGGTTGAAGGTCAGGCCACCAAACCACATGGGTCCATTCAGTGAGATGGAAAGAGAGGAATCTGAAGTATTGATTGTGGCAGTGGTTCTTTCAAACCGGATGTCAAATGATTTTCGCTTCAGCGAATCAACAAAAGTGATGCGGGTGTTCTCGAACAAAATATTTTCAAGGTCCAAAGAAAGAGCACCGCTTTTTTTGCTGACTGTATCGGGTTTCGCCTTCTTGAATACATCCATATTGGTATAATCACTGGCCGTGCGAAAAATGAAAATGCTTCCGTTCCGGACTGAAATGGAATTCAGATCCACCGTGCCGCGCAACAAATGGATGAGTTTAACATGCACATAGATTTTATCTGCATGAAAGAAATCCTTGTGATAGGTGGCATAACGAGGTCCCCTTAAATAGATATCAGAGATGACAATCGAGAAATTCGGAAAACTGTCAAATAACGTAAAGTCAAGATCGCCGATGTAAAAATCACCGTGAATACCATTATTCAATTCGCGGTTAATCGTTTCCAGGATTTTGGGTTTGTATACCTGCGCGGCCACATAGCCAATAATAAAAATCAGGAGCAGCAGCCCGATGAGGTAAGAAAGCCAACGCAACAGTCGGTACATAGAATTAATTTCTGATCAGTAAAGTAGATCAAAAAGGACCAACATTCAAACGCACGGGTAGTAGATAAGATGATTGGGGCGCACCGACAAACTTTACAAGTGTTGCGCCAACCTGCTAATTGCTGTGCAGGTCAATAACCCTTTTCAAGTAGGCCGAAGGCACCACCCCCGACTGTCGCCAAACGACCTTGCCGCTTTTGAACAACATGAGGGTAGGCACGCTCTTGACGTGATAGGCCGCTGCTGCCTGTGGGTTGCGGTCAATGTCGATCTTGATGACCGTGGCTTTGTCGCCCACATCGGCCTTCAACTCATTGAGGATCGGCGCCATCATCTTGCAGGGCCCGCACCATTCGGCTGAAAAATCCACGAACGTGGGTTTATCACTTTGTATCAATTCGGGGAAGGATGACTTTGACATAATACGAGTATCTAGACATTGACCATTTCAACTTCTACGATCGGCTTCATGATGATCAACGCTTTGACCGAATTCGAGATGAGACAGGCGCCCTCAGATTTCTGAAGCACTTTCATCGCCCGGTCTACATCTTTTTCCTCCTTCACCACCACCGTTGGATTCAGCAGCACTTCCGTCATCATGAATTTTCCATCCACTTGAGCCAATTTGCCCTTGGATTCGCATCGGAAGGATACAAAATCAAGTTTTGAATTTTCTGCAATGGCAAGAAATGTTGTCATCAGGCAACTGCTCACCGCAGCGGTGAACAAATGCTCCGGCGACCAAATACCCGGAATCCCTTTCGGAAATTCCGGTGGTGTGGCCACTTCGATGCATCCGCCCGAAGACATATTGCCTTGCGCTAACTCCGGAGAACACATCATGCCTTTCCGGTCTTTGCTCCAGGCGATATCTACACGATAATAATGAGGTTCCATGACAATCAAATTTTATTTTGCAATCCAGTCCAACTTCCTCCATTGTGAACATTGACATATCCGCTTGATTTCAAAATACCCTTGGCGGAAGAACTTCTCATACCGGAAGCACAGCAGGTAATGATCGGCTTTTGCTTGTCTGGCAGGCGATGAAGATTCTTTTGCAATTGATCTACCGAAATATTCACAGATCCCTTGATATGGCCTCCGCTGTATTCGCCCTTGCTGCGAACATCCAGGATAACAGCTCCTTGTTTCACCAACTCGGCATAATCCACAGAAGGACCGAAACCAAACATATTCTTTAATGTATCCATCATAAAACTCTTCGAACGATTAAGGATTGGTTACTTTTTTTCTTAGTGTATCGAGTCCAAAGGGTAAATACAGCGGACAAAAGCTAATAAGGCTGGTCAAGACGAAAACAACGGATAAGGCGATCAGCAAGATGCCCACGGTTCCCCCGATTACTCCTGTAAAATAAAGTGCCACAACAACCACTGCGATTATCAACCTGATAATTCGATCAGCAGAACCCATATTCTTTTTCATAAATTATTATTTTTCGTAAAAATAGATTTCAGTCAATGATCCGTCAGTAACTAAAGTCACACTGGCATCTGACATGTATGACAATAGTAAAAGTCATGCCATTCAAATACACTGACTTTGGTCAGTTCTGGCCACTATTTATCAACGTGCGATCCGCCATCAACCTTTGGGGCCCCTTTTCCAGGATGAATTGTTTGCTTTTTTGAAGTTTTGAATGAATTTACAAGAAGCCCTCCCATCAAGCCGCCGTACAAGCTGCTGTTCACGGGGGAAGAGGTGATTGGGCAACTCCCACTTGCGCAACCCACATAGTACCAATAAAAGTATCCGCCAACGGCACCCATTGCGATGCCCAATCCCCAGATTATGCCATTCTTCACCATCATATTTATATCAAGTTTGTCAATAGTTTCCGTCAGGCAATAGAGACCATTCATTTCCGCGACTCGCGTTGACTTAGCCGACGTCAGGAAAATTTACCCACCGCGCAACTTACATAGGACTTCGCGTTGGCTGCCACCTTGCTTATTCCGTGCACCGTATTGGCTTCCGGGTAACCGAGAGAAGTTAGTTTTTGCTTGATGGCTGTCAGGGGCAGTGTTTCATCAAAACCTACATCAATCCGGGCAGTTTCTATATCTACAACCACCGATGAAATTCCGTTCATCTGAGCAAGTTCCTTTTTAATGGTGGTAGCACAGCCGTTGCATTTCAGGTTTTCTACCATTATTTGAGCATTCATTTTTCTATTTTTTAATCTGAGCCATCAAAATCTTACCCTTCTTTGTCAATGATCACTACAAAGTTCAACCATTGCGTGCCCGGGTTTTGTGACTTTAGTTACTGATCATTTCTAATCCTACTGGCGTTCCCAAGAACAAGTGAAGGGCCGCCACGATACATCGCAGCGGCCCATTTTCACCTTCACACCCAAAACCAATTCAGATGAAAATTATTTGAGTACCCTCTCCATCGGCGAGGGCGTACATATCTCCCACGGTAATAATTCCTTTCACTTCGGGCAGCAAATCCTCTTTTTTGAGATGGAACATATCCGCTGCCAGTTTGCAGGCGTAGATTTCTCCTCCGCTCGCATCAATCATCTGCAGGAACTCTGTTACGTGCGGCATGTCCAGTCGGTCCATTTCTTTTTTCATCATGTAGGAAGCAAACGCTTCAAAGCCCGGAAGGCCAGCCACCATGGTTGGCATGGATGGCATAAAAGCTGGATTGCCCACCGTGGCTGTATGCAAATGGTCAGCATTTTTTTTCGTGATGGCTTCAAGTCCAAAGAACGTGAAGAACATTTTGGCCTCCATTCCTTCCATCAGGGCCCCATTGGCCATCACCAGGGCAGCGTATACATCTTCTATTTTTCCTTTGGAGCAGATGATCAGCACTTTTTTAACTTTTACTTTTTCCTTCTTTGCGGGTGCTTCTGCAACTTTGGTTTGAACCCTTTCCATTGTATCGTTCATATTTTTAGTGTCCCAGGGACTTTTAAGTTGAGTGGATTTGACTAAATACAGCTTACCGGTTTTGGAATGCCAGCGATCTTGCTGGAGATCTTCAGTGGACCTCCTGGAAATAGCTGATAAAATTCTTTGATATCAACGATGCCGGAGTTCCCCACTTTGCGAATGCTCAGTGCAACACCTTCAGTCTGCTTGGCGCGGAGCCAATCCAGCACTTCGAAATGGCGGTCGGTTAGCGTGATATTCGCAGCCAGGGCTATTTCCTTTGCAAGCTCGGGCGTCCATTGAGCCATGTTCTTCAAATAGCCCTCCTCATTCACATCAATTTTTGTGTTATTCATTACGAGCGTTTCCATATAATTTAGTTTAGGGTGAGTACT
>JAYVEZ010000288.1:0-2144 GCA_043773645.1 Cytophagales bacterium | reverse complement strand
TAAAGTGGCGTGACTCCGCTGTATTCCTGACAAAGTTTCTCGATCTGAGTAATCAGTCCCGGGTTAATGGAAACGGCATTCATCTTGAGCTGCAAACCTTTTGTGCGCTTGACCCCCAGTTCATTTAGTAACTCCATATTCCGGATCTTGAATTCGAGGTTTTGTTCACCCCAGCTTTTACGCAGCACACTGCCCTCGTCGAATAAAAACAAACCTGGCATCAGGAACGACTTGAATTTGAGATAGTCCTCACTCCAAAGCATAAATTCAAATTTGCCGGAATAGTCCTCCATGATCATTTTACCAAAGGGCCTGCCGGTCTTGGTAAGCCGGTGTTCTACCGTCGCTACGATTCCGCCTACTTTGTATTCTTTGCCCTCCGATTTCTCCAAATCATTTAATACCGTGAGTGGGGCGTTGCAAAAACTGTCCATTTCAAATTTGAAATTGTCCAGAGGATGGCCCGAAATGTACACTCCCACTACTTCCTTTTCGAAGTGCAGTTTCTCAATTTCACTAAACGTTTCTACCGGATCCACTTTGGGTGGTGGCATTTCGGTGCCGGTGCTTCCGCCAAACAAGCTGGCCTGCGCACTCATCGTTTCCTGCTGAAGTTTATTGGCATAACGGATTACTTTTTCAGTCAGCGAGATATCGCCCTCTTTTGCATAAATGTATTGGCGGCGATGAAATTCCCTGAAGCAATCGAAGGCGCCGGACAAGGCCAGGCATTCATATGTTTTCTTATTTACCGCCCGCAGACTCATGCGCCTTGCGAAGTCAAAGATATCCTTGAACGGGCCATGAGCGTCGCGTTCCTGGATGATCGCCTCCACGGCGGCTTCGCCCGCTCCCTTGATGGCCCCCAATCCAAAACGGATCTGTCCCACCTTATTAACTTCAAAAAACACACCCGACTCATTGACGTGCGGGCCCAGCACTTCGATGCCCTGCTTGCGGCAATCTTCAATAAAGTACGTGACGTTCTCAAGGTTGTTCTGCGAATGGGTCAAGACCGCGGCCATGTATTCCGCAGGATGATTGGCTTTCAGATACGCAGTATGATATGCGATGAGGGAATAGCACGTAGAGTGAGATTTGTTAAATGCATATTGCGCAAACGCTTCCCAATCTTTCCAGATCTTGTCGGAGATGCGCTCATCGTGACCGTTCTTTTTGCAGCCTTCAATGAACTTGTCTTTCATCTTGTCCAGTACGTCCTTCTGCTTCTTGCCCATGGCTTTCCGCAACACATCGGCATCGCCTTTGGAGAAATTAGCGAGTCTTTGAGACAGCAACATGACTTGCTCCTGATAAACGGTAATGCCGTAAGTTCCTTTCAGGTACTCCTCCATTTCAGGGAGATCATATTTGATGGGTTCACGACCGTGCTTGCGCGCGATGAAATTCGGAATGTATTCCATGGGACCGGGGCGGTACAGCGCATTCATGGCGATAAGGTCTTCAAACTTATCGGGCTTAAGAGCCTTCAGGTAGTTCTGCATCCCCTCACTTTCAAACTGGAATGTGCCGGCCGTTTCTCCACGTTGGTAAAGCTGGTACGTTTTGAGGTCCGTCAACTCTAATTTTTCAAGATCGATATCAATGTTTTTCCGCTTTTTGATATTTTTCAGCGCGGTCTTAATGATGGTGAGTGTGGTCAATCCCAAAAAGTCCATTTTCAGCATGCCGGCATTCTCTACCACGCTGTTGTCGAATTGCGTGACCAGCATAGTGGAATCTTTCGCCGTTGAAACCGGGATGAGTTTGGTCATGTCATCCGGCGTGATGATGACACCGCAGGCATGTGTGCCGGTGTTGCGCAAGGACCCCTCAATGATGATCGCTTGTCGCAATACATCGGCGCGTTTATCTTTTCCTTTCCGGATATCTTCCAGTTCGCGGACTTCCTCAAAGGCTTTTGCGAGAGTTGTCCCGGGTCGTTCTGGCACAAGCTTGGCCAGGTTATTCGCGTCTGCTAACGGAAGTTCCATTACACGCGCTGCATCCCGGATGGAGGACTTGGCGGCCATGGTACCATAGGTGATAATCTGCGCCACCTGGTTGTGACCATATTTTTCAATCACATAATTCAATACTTTGTCCCGTCCTTCATCGTCAAAGTCAATATCGATATCGGGCAA
>JAYVEZ010000287.1:0-2383 GCA_043773645.1 Cytophagales bacterium | reverse complement strand
CCCATTGTTTCTTTCAACTCAACTGCCCGTGCCAATGCATAATCATCATAAGGTCCGATGATGAATTGGACGCCGGCCGTGTCAAACCTGGTATTATTGTCGAGAAAGCTTATGCGGGAAGTAGTATCGGGTACGTGTGATATGCAAACTAAAATCTTCATGGCCAAGGGGTTAACTCAATCCTTATATTCGTTCCGGCAAGATAATAAAACCGTTGATTTGTTGATTAGTTTACACTTTGATTACTCATTTTGAAAAATTTCCAAATGGACAGACTGGGACAGTTAAAACAATTTATGGCAGAGGAGCCCGACGACCCTTTCAATGCCTATGCCCTCGCGCTGGAGTACCTGAAAACCGATCCCAAAGAGTCAATCCTTATTTTTGAGAGGCTGACCCTTTCTCATCCTCAGTACCTTCCAACCTACTATCCCTATGCTCAGTTGCTAATCGAGCAAAAGAACAGCGCAAAAGCGGAAATGATCTTTGAAAAAGGATGCGAAATGGCAAAACAGGTAAATGATCCAAAGACGTTGAGGGAATTGCAGTCGGCGCATCAGGATTGGAAGTTCACGGATTGATTCCTTGGAAGAATCATTAAACCTGGAAAACAATCTTACCGACCTTATTGGGCAATGTGATGTCGGCAAAAGATTCCGCCAATTTTGAAAACGGCCGGATAGAATCCACCATCGGTCTGATCTGGTGCTTGCTCACAAACTTGAGCATTTCATTAAACTCATTGTCATTGCCCATGGTCGTGCCGATGAGGGAAAGCTGATTCCAAAACATTCTGTATAAGTCCAGCTTGGAAGGCAGCCCGTTGGTAGCTCCGTAAAACACGATCTTGCCGTTGGGCTTTAGTACCTTAATAAAATTATTGATCTGATCGCCGCCGGCACTGTCAATGACCAGGTCAAAGCCTCCCTTGGTTTTCCACAGTTCGCTGTAGTTCGTTTCTTTCTTGTAATTGTAGGCACCTTTTGCTCCCATCTTGATTGCCCTGGCGATTTTCTCATCACTGCCCGAGGTGACGTATACGTTCGCTCCGGCGGCGCGTGCAAAGAGGAACGCAAACTGGGCCACCCCACCCCCAAAACCGGAGATCAATATGTTCTGTCCCGCAATCAGCCCGCCCTTTCTAAACAACGCCCGGAAAGCAGTCAATCCCCCCAAGGGAAGTGCGGAGGCCTGCAACAAGTCCAGGTGAAATGGCTTGGGCTGAATCCGGTCAACATTGACGAGGCAATACTCTGCGAAGGTGCCGCTTACAGGCATTCCCAGGATCGAGTATTTCTTGGATTGCACATCCGGATCTGGTCCCCATTCCATGTTGGGATTGATCACAACCTCCTGACCCACCCAGGCATTGTCCTTTTCTTCACCCACAGACTCCACGATACCAGAGCCATCGGAGCCCAGTGTTCCACCATAGCGGATGTTTGGATACTTCCCTTCCTTGATCCACTCGTCTCTTCTGTTGAGTGAAATGGCTTTGATTCTGACCAATGCTTGTCCGGGAACCGCCACCGGCTTCTCAAGCTCGCGCCATGCGATCTGTCCAGGTGCCATCAATACCAATGCTTTCATAATACCCGTATAAGTGACCAGGTCAGAGTTTACCCTTCAAGCTAAAATATTTTATACTTCCATAGCAAAGAACCTAATCAATTTTCTTTTCAGGAAGGGTAAAATAAAAGGTACTCCCCTGACCCACGGTACTTTCAACATAGATTCTTCCGCCATTCCTTTCCACCAGGTCTTTTGAAAGAATCAAGCCAACCCCCACGCCCTTGTGACTGGACTTACCAATGGAATGAAAATCCTCACGGGTCTCAAATAATTTCTTGCAATTCTCTTCGCTGATTCCCATCCCGGTATCCTTGACGCCTATCAATACGAGGCCATCTTTTTTTCCCGAAAAACAAGTAATGCTTCCTCCCGCATGGGTAAACTGAATGGCATTTGAAATGAGGTTGCTCAGTACGATCTCCACCATCTCCGCGTCAGCAAACACAATTTGATTATCCGGAATAAACAACTGACTGACAAGCTGTTTATCGGTCATCGACAGCTGAAATTTCGCCAAGGCCCTCTCGGTAATATTTTTAATATCAAACAGGGAAGGCTGATATGCCCTGGCATTTGCCTGGTATGCAATCCAATGAATTACATTGTTGATGCTGATTTTTAGTTCACCCGCTGTAACGTGAATCTGTTTCAGCAACTGGACGCCTTCCTCTTTGGTGAACGTACCCATCTGGCCAGACAGACTCTGGGTCAGGTTCTCAAATCCTGTCAGGGATTTGGTGAGGTCGTATGAAAGGACTGTAAATAACTTTTCCTTAAATGCCTGAAGTTCCGTCAAATTTGCAAGTGCTTG
>JAYVEZ010000286.1:0-4033 GCA_043773645.1 Cytophagales bacterium | reverse complement strand
GGAAGGTATACGACGACAATGCCCGAGTGGTAGCTACTTCGAGCGGTGCAAAGCCGGTGTTTAGTCTTCCTGCGCCAGGCAAGTATATCATTACCCTCAAGACTTCCAGTTCTGAAACAGGACAATTTGCGACGGCTACCAATCAGACCGTTCGTGTGTATGATAAACCTTTCGCTTCATTTGATGTCCGGCCAGATATCGTGTATGTGCCTGATACTGAAATGAGTACATTCAACTTCACTACGGGAGCCAACCAATATCTATGGGATTTTGGAGATGGGGGAACCTCGAAGTTGGAAGATCCTAAGTACATGTATAAAATTGAAGGGCTTTATGATGTCAGGTTGATTGCTCAATTTGATCATGGCAATGGCGTAGTCTGTGCAGATACATTAAAGCATCAGGTCCTTGCCAAGCAGGGTGGGGTAGTTAAGATACCCAATGCCTTCACGCCGAACCCTGGCGGATCTTCCGGTGGTGGTAGTTCCGGCGGAGGTACAGGCGGCGGTAGCAGTGCCGGCGGCACGGGTTCCTTTAACGACGTCTTCTTGCCGATGGTGAAAGGGGTTGAAGAATTCAATCTTCAGATCTATGATCGCTGGGGTAATATGATTTTCGAAAGCAACGATTCGCAAATTGGATGGGATGGATATGATCAAAAGGGTGGACTGTTACCGGCAGGTGTCTATGTCTACAAGCTCACCATACGACTTTCGGATGGCCAGCGGTCAACTCAAATTGGTGATGTCACCATGATCCGGTAACTTTATGTATACTATGCTGAAGAGAAGTTTGTTTTTTGTGGGCTTGCTGGTGATGGTGGGCTTGACGGCTTCAGCACAGGATCCTCAGTTCTCCCAATATTATCAATCGCCCTTATATTTGAATCCTGCGTTCACAGGGATTACTCCACAGCAGCGGCTTACCATCAATCACCGGATCCAATGGCCCAACCTTCCCCAGGCTTTTTCAACGTATGCTGCATCGTATGATATCTGGGTGGATGAATTGAAGAGCGGTTTCGGCGTACTTGCCACCACCGACAAAATGGGCTCCGCAGGATGGAGAACGACAACAGCGAGTTTGTTATATAGTTATAAAATAAAGCTGAATGAGAAGATGGTCTTCTCGGCCGGCCTTTCTTTTGGATATGGGATCAATGGGGTAGACCGCACAAAACTGCGCCTGGGCGATGGTCTCGAATTCAACGGGCAATCCCTTGACCCCGCATTGAATGCCCTCGGTAGCCAGCAATATTTTGATTTCGGTTCGGGTTTCCTTCTGTACTCAAAGAGTCTTTGGATCGGAGGCGCCCTGGGTCACATGAATCAACCCAACCTTTCTGTGCTGAATAGTTCGGCACGGTTGCCGTCAAAACTCACCATTCACGGTGGTGCCAGGGTTGAATTGGTTCGTGGAATGAAGTCGTCTGGAAATCTTTCTTACCTGACACCATCGTTTATCTATATGAGTCAGGGTGGTATTTCACAGCTGAGCATGGGTTTGAACTACCACATTGATCCTGTATTTATTGGAGTATGGTACCGCGGTAAACCATTTGAAAAAACCGTCTCGGGTGGTGTTCAGCAAGATGCCATGATCTTGCAGATGGGTATGTATTTGGATAAAATGACCATCGGGTATAGCTATGACTTCAGCACTTCGGGCCTTTCAAATGCTTCAGGTGGAGCCCATGAATTATCAATCATGTACGAGTTTAGCGTCAAGCCGATCCATCGCGGTGTCAAGAAGCGCAACCGACTCATTCCGTGCCCCACCAGTGGTCGGAAAGAAAGCTTCTGGAAGTAGTCTTTAAGAGCAGTTCACCTCTTCTTTACATCCACTAGTCGACTCGTATCGCCATTCATCTTTCGGGGCGGTTTCTTTATCACATCCTCTATTATCTATCGTAGTCTAAGCATGCTTTAATCGATTGTCAAACAGTCGATTGAATGTTTCAAACAAAACCAGTACGAAGGCTCTTATTCTGTTTTGCCTTTCTGTTCCTTGGGCAGAATTATTTGACCATGGCCCAATGTGGTGGGATCATGGAGCCGGGCTTTGCCTTCCTCACCAGCAGCCGCGGCTGTGCACCCTTCACGGTCAACATCCAGACCATCTATCTATCTTCTGTTCCAGGCACGCAATATTTCGTCAATTGGGGCGATGGTACCCCGGAGCAAACCTATGCTCAGGTGGGACCGGGCGGCGTGGTCATGGTCCATACCTATCCGCTCGCCTCCGTCAATTGTGGTTATGATGTGGTGATTGATGCATCAAACGCATGCAATCCGAGGGGGAGTGTGGTACCCATAACTACCCAGGTCATTGTATGGACCAATGATGTGATTTCTATCAACCCTTCAGTCTACCGCATTTGTGCCGGCTATGCTGCCGATGTTTTGTTTACCGACAACAGTGCCTGGAATTGTTTCCCCCGGCTTACACGTGAAAACAATGCTCCGCGGTGGATACAATGGATTTATGGCACAGGTCCTCTGCCGATACAGATACCGGGCGTCAACGTGAACAGCATCCTGCCAGGTGGGTATCCATATCTTGATCCAGCACCCCTCCGCAACCCTAGCTATCCTGTGATGGCCCCAGGTCAATTGAGTTTGCCTGTGAATGTTCCCATAACAGTCCCCGCAGACATCGGCAAAGAATTCGAGATCACATTGAAGAACTGGAATCAGTGCAATGCCTATGACAATAACTTGCTCGACGGCAATGCTCTGAATCCGGTGGGCGGAGATCTGGTCAATGGTGACAATGCACCGCAGGTCACGACGGCGCGCATTGTGATTGTGGATGCTCCCCAGCCCACCTACCTTACCAGGCTGGGCAATGCAGGAGGTCCGTTGCAAACTATGTTTTGCCTCAATGACATTATCTATTTCGACAACAATACGCCCCCCATACCCGGTGCATCATTTCGATATACATGGGAATTCTTTGATAATAATACCGGCTTGGGCGTTCCATTATCAACCTCAAATAATTCCAATCCTACTTTTTCATACGCGACATCCGGGCAAAAGCTTATTCGACTTTCTGTTCGTGACCAGAACGCCGCCGGAAATTGCGTTGCAGTCTTTGATGCGCTGGTAACTATCTCACCTTCTTTGGTGGCCAAAATTCTCATCACTGACTTTAGCAATATCCCCATCACACCTGATTTTTGCCAAAGTGTTTCTGCGCCTTTCTCTACTTTTCAGGTGAGGTTGAGCGATGCCTCTATCGGTGTGGTTACTCCTACGACTTTGTGGCGATGGGAATTCTATGATCAGAACAATGCGTTGGTATTGCAAGCGCCAGTAGGAGGTGGGTTTTCCCCCATAGCACTTGGGCCTTTTGATCAATTGTATACAAACCGAGGGTTGTACAGGGTAAAGCTTTTTATTCGGGACAACATCACTGCTTGTGAAACATCGGATGAAGTGTGGGTTCGCGTGTTTGAAAACCCCAAGCCAGCCTTTACTGCCTCACGGGTTTGCCAAAGTCAACCCAACATGTTTGCGGAGGGCTCAACATTACAATCGATCAACGGTGAGTCCATCATCCTCCGCGAATGGGACTTCAACTATGACGGAATGACTTTTAACAAGGATCCAGCCTTCGATAACCAGACATCGTTTGTCCGCCCACTCGGTGCCGCCAACACCTATTTGGTGGCTTTGAGGGTCACTACCAATCAGCATGGATGTTCAAGCATGTTCACTGTTCCTGTAATTGTGGATCCACTTCCGATCGCTGCCTTCACTCCGAATGTAATTTCCGGGTGCAGCGTTCTGCCAGTCACTTTCACAAACCTTTCGGTGGGGGGTCAGCCCGATGTTGTGGATCATTTCGTTTGGGAGGTTGATGACCGATCCGGATCGGGTTTTCTCCCGGTGGCAACGCAAAGACCTGGCGATCCGGGCTTCACAAATCTTTGGATTCACTCTTTCACCAACGTCACGACCGTCAATAAGTTCTATGATGTAAGGCTCCGGGTAGTTACTGTCAATTCTTGTGAAACCCTGTCTGCTTC
>JAYVEZ010000285.1:0-4642 GCA_043773645.1 Cytophagales bacterium | reverse complement strand
TTTTAAAATTGTCGCTATTTCAATTCAACAACTTAACTAATTTTTGAATAGCCTCTTGGTTTGTCGATGTCTTCAGTGTTTCTACCACGCCTTGTTTTTCCCGGGTGGTCAGGCGCCAGCTGAGAGAGGCTCGGGCGCTGTGTTGGCGGATGCTGTCCATATTTTGTAAAATGGGCAGGTAGCTGGTCGGCAAATACTGAATATCGATGCGGTCAATTGGATCTTTAAACCAGGATCGGGCATAGCCTACGAGGTTGTCATTGGTGATATCCTGAAAATTCTCAAAGTTATTGTAAACACTGGCGATGGGTTGCGTGAAGTCATCGATGAAGGTATTTCCCTTTTCTTCCGAAACAGGAGCAAGTTTCGGTGAGTCGCGAATGGACAGAATGATAATGCCGGATGTGTTGGCCGCTATCCATTCCCGAAAGGAATAAATAAACCTTACGGCATCGGTGATTCCAAAGTTGTCCGAGATTCCGGCGTCCATAATTTGAATGGGTGGCTGGGTTGGCAGGGTGGTGTTGGGGGTGATGTAAGGGAAGGTAGCACTCATGCGCAATCCGGAAAGAAACCGCAGGTTGGCGCCGCCGTGGTTCTCAAACATCTCCTGGAAATCAACTCCGGCAAATTTGGAATTGCCATAGTTCGGAAAGTTTAGGATGTCGGAATTGAGATAGGAGACGGGTTGTGCTGAAATGTAAAGCTTGCGGCCATCATTTACGATGGTGGGAGATAAAATGAGCATCGGCACGATGGCGTCGGCCTCCGGTTTTTGATAAGCCGAGATCGTCTTGTCCATCAATCCTTCCGTATCGATGTTAAGCTGCTCTTCGAAAGTATAGCCTCTGTCGCGGGAGTAACGCTGGCCAGCATATTCAAACTTTGTAAACCCCACAAAGAGATCGTTCGCCAGCAAGCTGAAGATAAGGGGGTTCAGGTTGTCGGTTGCGATTTTTCTTTGGTGACTCGGTGAATAGGGTTTTATGTCTTCTCCCTGATTTTGCCTGAGTATAACTTCCCGGAAATAGCTCGCGCCGATCAGTCCGCCGGAAGCGCCGGTGATCAGAATGCTCTGCTTCATCAATTTGCCGCCACTTAAACTGTCGGCGGTTTGGAGGGCTGCCAACGTCCACAAGGCAGCACGCTTGCCGCCCCCACTGGAGCAAATGAAAACCATTTTGGGCGTGGGTGCTCCTTCAAACTTCTTTTTCCAATTCTCTAAAATGCCGAGGGTATGTTGTCGGGCCAACTGAATATTATCGTTGTTGTTGAGCCCCTTCAATTCATCAATGGTGTATTCCACCGGTGGGATTTCATAATTCAAACCGAAGGCCTGGTATTTTTTCGTTAGCCAGCCTTCACCCACGAGGTGATTGACGATCAAAAACAATACAAGTGCCACAGACATCGACCATCCACCGAACCAATATGAAAACGCTCCAGACAGCATGACGAAAATGGTGAGGAAGATCATGAAGCTGGCAGCGGCCGGAATCTGAAAGGAGGTATAATCCTTGAAGACACCCAGCGTCAGGACCAGGCCAAAAATCAGTAGTTCAATGATGACCAGGTTAAATTGATTTTGATCAAATACCTGGATGATGGCGTTCTTGTCATAGAAGTCTTTTTCGTCGTTGACTTTTCTAAACCTGAAACTATAATCGATATAGTTGTCAACCCTTGCCTGCTTCTTGCGTGCGATATCCAGTTTCTTCATGGCGCTCGCCCGTGTCACCTTTACCGTCTGTTTGATTTTTTCGTCCAGGCGGCAGACCACGTATTTGAAAATGTCTTTTTGTGTGAAATGGAAATAGAGTTGCAGCAGGCCAGCCATGGCGATGAATCCTGTAAAGAACCCGGCCAGGTCCAATGTCAATTCAGTGGCCGTGGTGAATTCATTGTGAACCTGAAAGTTGATTACCTGGTACAGGTAAGTAATCAGAAAAATGATGGGGAGGATGCTGTTGTTAAGACAAAATTTGCTGAACGGGTGGGAGAGGGCCCCGACAAAAGAAAAATGGTGCCCATCGGATATATAGCATGTAATATGAAAGGCAGTGGTAAATCCAGACACCATGATCCCGATGATCAGGAAACTGGTGAAATTGACCTCATTGAGATATTCGGGGTCGAGGAATAGGTATGGAATACCTAGGTATTTGCCAAAGTTGCCGGTAATCATTGCAAAGAGTACCACCCAGCAGAGCAACAGCACCTGATTGCGCTTGAAGTTGTTGATCAGCAGCTGAATGGGAAATGAGTAGAAGAGTGCGTCAGCAAGTTTTGAAAGCCGGGCCATAGACACAGAATTATTTCAATGTATGCAATTCAGTTGACAAATTGCTTGCCGAGCGGAATGAATGTTTTTATTGCTTTTTCATTCCGCGTATCGCCCCAAAATCGTAAATCGTAATGCATTGCCCCAATTCGTAATTCGTAATTTTGAATTCGTAATTTAAAATCCCCTGAAGACGTTTACCATTTATCGTTCCTCTGCCGGCTCGGGCAAAACCCGCACGCTGGCAAAAGAATACCTGAAACTGGCCCTGCAAAACAAGGCCTATTATTTTCGCCACATCCTGGCGGTGACCTTCGCCAACAAGGCCACCCAGGAAATGAAAGACCGTATCCTCGACTACCTCGACAAATTTACAAAGCCATGCCTGGATCCATTGGCGACCGAGCTTCAACAAGAACTTAACCTCGATCCGCAGACGTTCCAACAGAATTGTGCCGAACTCCGGTCAGAAATTCTACACAACTACGATCAGTTTTCGATCAGCACGATTGATGCCTTCTTTCAAAAGGTGATACGCTCATTCACCCGGGAGGCGGGACTCATGGGGGACTACCGGCTCGAGATTGATCGCGATGCGGTGATGGAGGAGGTGATCGACAATCTTATCGATGAGCTGGGGAGCAACGCCGAGCTGACGCGCTGGGTGGTCCAGTTCGCACGCGAAAATCTGGAAAACGATCAGGCATGGGATATCCGCAGGAGCCTGTTGGATTTCTCCCAGGAAATTTTTCGGGAAGAGTTTCGGACGATTGAAAAAGATATCAGGGAGAAGACTTCGGATCCAAAGTTCTTCGATAAACTCCGGCAAGAGCTGTGGAAAGTGAAGCGGAATTTCCTCACGAAGATCGCCGAACCTTCCGCCTTGATCCTGAATACCATGGAGCAGCGGGGCTGGAAGCCGACAGACCTTAAGAATAGTGGAGCGGGTTTGATAAAAAGCCTGAAGGATTATTCTGAGAAAACCCGTATCGGGAAAATGGAGGCGCCTGGAAAGCGTTTCAGAGAGGAGTTCACCATCCCACGGGATTGGCCAAAGAAGGATTCACTGAAGTACAAGGAAATTTTGGACGAAGCTGAAAATTCGTTGGCAGGCCTGGCCGTTTCAATCGTCGAGGCATTCGACAAGGACCTGACTACGGCCCTTTCAACCGAGCTGATCCTGGATAACCTATATGTGTTCGGGTTGGTATCGGATCTTTCGCGCAAGTTGCTGGAATATAAATACGACAACAACCTCATGCTTCTCGCCGATGCACCGGCCTTCCTCAACGGCATCATTCAGAACAGCGATACGCCATTTATTTACGAGAAAATTGGATCCTTCTATCGCAATTACCTGATCGATGAGTTTCAGGATACCTCCGGACTACAGTGGCAGAACTTTTTGCCTTTACTTGTCAATGGTCTTGATCAGGGTTATCCCAGTTTGATCGTGGGTGATGTGAAGCAGTCGATCTACCGGTGGCGGAGCGGTGACCTAACCCTTTTGCAGCAGCAGGTAGAAAATCAGGTCGGCGAGGGCCGGGTTGAGATAAAGAACCTGAACCGGAATTTTCGCAGCGCACCGGAGGTGATCAATTTCAACAATGCGTTATTCAAGTTCATCGCTGCAAAAAGCGAATCCCCATTTACACAAGCCGTTTACGACGATGTGCAACAGAACATAAGTCGCCAGGAGAAGGGGTTTGTACAGATACAATTTCTGGAAGGAAATGAAGAAAAGAATTGGGACGAGATTGCCCTGGAGCAGATGACGGCCAGCATTGAGAGGCTGCAACAAACCGGTACGTCGTTGCGTGACATCGCCATCCTCGTTCGCCGCAACAAAGAAGGGCAGAGGATTGCAGATCACCTGTTGCATTATAAAGATTCTGATAAAGCGATCCCCGGTTGTAGCTACGATGTGGTTTCCAATGAATCACTTCGGCTGGAAAGGGCCGCTACAGTAAACTTGTTGCTGGGCGCGATGCGCTATCTGCTCAATACCGACGACCCGATTGCGAGGGCTCAGGTATCATTTGAATATGCGAAGCTCCATGCACCGGAAAAGCCACTCGAAGACGTCTTTCAAGTAACGAACTCTATGTTGTTCGAGCGTCAACTTCCGGATGAGTTTGTGACGCAAAAGATATCATTGAAGAAACTGCCACTGTTTGAATTGACTGAGACGTTGATCAGGATCCTGAACATCGGTGGTGTGCGCGGAGAGCTTGCCTACCTGCAGGCATTTCAGGATTTGGTGTTGGAATTCTACAGCCGTGAACGGAATGACCTGGCCTCCTTCCTCACCTGGTGGGAAGAAAACAAGGATGGGGAAAAGACGTCGATCAAAGTCTCCGT
>JAYVEZ010000284.1:0-2554 GCA_043773645.1 Cytophagales bacterium | reverse complement strand
ATTTAAATCAACCGATGCCGGAAAAACATGGAACTCTGTTGGCCTCAAGGAATCACGTCATATTCCACGCATCCGTATTCACCCAAAGAATCCTGAACTGGTCTATGCCGCTGTGCTCGGCGACCTGTTTAAGCCAACAGAAGAACGCGGGGTATTTCGTTCAGAAGATGGAGGCAAGAATTGGAAGCGGGTTCTGTTTGCCAATGCCAATGCAGGCGTGGTCGACCTCGTCATGGACCCGAATAATCCGAGGATACTCTTTGCGTCCACCTGGAGAATCAAACGAACTCCTTATAGCCTTGAAAGTGGCGGCGAAGGCTCCGCCATGTGGATGACAAAAGATGGCGGCGATACTTGGACAGACATTTCGAAAAACGAAGGTCTGCCACGAGGCACCTGGGGAATCGTGGGTCTTGCTGTGTCTCCGGTAAATTCTGATCGTGTATATGCCATCATTGAAAATGAAACCGGCGGCGTATACCGTTCCGACGATGGAGGAAAGATATGGAAGCGAATGAATGAAGATCGCAACCTTCGTCAACGGGCGTGGTATTATTCACGCATTTACGCAGATACCAAAGACGAGGATATTTGCTATGTCATGAATGTATCCTATCACAAGTCAAAAGATGGTGGCAAGACCTTTCAGCCCAACAATGCTCAGCATGGCGATCATCATGACCTGTGGATTTCGCCTGAAGACAACCTGCGCATGATTATCGCTGATGACGGTGGCGGACAAGTCTCATTTGATGCGGGAGAAAACTTTAGTTCTTATAATAATCAACCCACCGCCCAATATTATCGCGTAACGACAGACAACAATTTTCCTTATAGAATTTATGGCGCACAGCAGGATAACAGCACACAGAGGATACTTCACCGCACCGATGGTGGCTCGATTGGTGAACGCGATTGGGATGTGTCGGCCGGGGGTGAGAGCGGCTGGCTGGCGGTAGACCCGACCAACAATGATATTGTGTATGGCGGAAGTTATGATGGACTCCTCGAAAGAAAGAACCACGCTACAGGCGAAAGCAGAAGCATCAACGCCTGGCCAGACAACCCGATGGGTCATGGTGCCGAAGGCGCGAAGTACAGGTTTCAATGGAATTTTCCTCTCTTTTTCTCACCACACGACCCAACCAAACTGTATGCCGGATCCAATGTGCTTCATGTCACTCACAACGGCGGAGAGCGATGGGAGATTATCAGTCCCGACTTGACCCGGAATGACCCCACCAAGTTAGGATCATCGGGAGGTCCAATCACGAAGGACAATACCGGTGTAGAGTACTATTGCACCCTCTTTGCCGCAGCCGAGTCACCTTACGAAAAAGACGTCATCCTTGTCGGGTCTGACGATGGCTTGTTGCACATAACAAGGGATGCAGGAAAGAATTGGGAAAAGCTTGCAGTTCCTGGATTACCAGAATGGACCATGATCAACAGCGTGGACTTTGACCCATTTGTTAAAGGTGGTGCCTACATGGCCGCTACCAGTTATAAGTCTGGAGACTACAGACCTTATCTCTTCAAAACAAAAGATTATGGAAAAACATGGACAAAAATCACGGATGGTATCGACCCCGGTCATTTTACGCGGGTTGTGCGGGCAGACTTAAAACGCCCGGGTCTATTGTATGCAGGGACAGAAAGCGGGATGTACATATCGTTTGATGATGGCGCAAGCTGGAAACCCTTTCAACTCAACCTTCCCATCGTACCCATCACAGACCTTACGATCAAGAATGATAATTTGATCGCGGCTACACAAGGCCGCAGTTTCTGGCTCATTGATGACCTCACGCCCCTTCATCAGCTTAATGAATCGGTAGCTGGCAGTGAGTTCAATCTATACAAGCCCATGCCGAGTTATCGCATGGGTGGTGGCTTCTCCTTTGGAAGACCTCCTAAAACAGCAGGCAAGAACCACCCAGGGGGTGTGATGATTCATTATTATCTCAAGGACACTGTCAAGGCCACGGTTTCATTGGAGGTAATGGAAAGCAATGGGAAACTCATTAAGAAATTTTCTACGAAACCAGATAAGAAGGCCAAGGAAGAAGCCATGAAAATCAAACCTGGCACCAATCGCTTCGTTTGGAATATGAGATATCCTGATGCCGAAGGCTTTGATGGCCTTATCATGTGGGCAGGTTCGCTCGTTGGACCCAAGGCCGTCCCAGGCAAGTACAAGGCAAAATTGATGCTCAATGGGAAATCCCAAGAAGTGGATTTTGAAATACTGAAAGACCCCCGAACCAGCAGCACGCAGGCTGACATTCAACAGCAGTTTGACTTTCTCATGTCCGTTCGCGATAAACTTTCTGAAACCAACCTGGCGGTGAAGAAAATCCGAACCTCACGGGAACAGATCAATCGCGTCATTGAACCCATGAAGGGTAAGGATGATATGAAAGACGTGAACGAAATGGCAAAATCAATCCTGGATGACATGAAAAAAATAGAGGAGGCACTTTACCAGACTAAGAACAAGAGTGGCCAGGACCCTTTGAATTATCCTGTGAGACTAAATAATAAACTAGCGGCA
>JAYVEZ010000283.1:0-2125 GCA_043773645.1 Cytophagales bacterium | reverse complement strand
CTATGAAAACAGAAGCTGCAATGATCACTCTTTGGGAAGACATCGTATTTGAAAACCGAAACAAGGAATACGGCGCTTATTTTCTCCGCAGGATCTATTCCCGCAATGTGATCGTAGCATCGATCGGGATGCTGGCGATCCTGGGGCTGGTGTTTGCTTACCCCGCTGTCGCCGATTTTTTCCGGTCCCATACGGCCCATGAAGCAAAGACGAAGGATCTCAATAGAATAGTGACGCTGGACCAGCCGCCCCCAATCATGCCCAACACCCCTCCTCCCCCCCGGGTTGAAGTTCCACCGCCGGTAAAGACCCTGAAGTATGTCGCCCCCAAAGTGACCAAAGAAGAGGTTGTGGAAGAGGAAATCCCGACGATTGAAGAAATCAAAAAGACGGAGATAAGCACTGAAACAAACGAGGGCCCTGAAACGGTGGTGTTTGATGAGCCCGTCAAGGCTGTGGTTGACAATGGGGAGGATAACCAGATCTACACCGTAGTGGAGCAACAACCTGAGTTTCCAGGAGGTTATGAAGCCATGATGAAATACCTTCAAAAGAATATAAGATATCCCGCACAAGCGCGGAGAATGGGTACGGAAGGGAGAGTGTTTATCGGCTTTGTGGTTAATCTGGATGGCAAGATCACCGACGTAACAACGGTAAAAGGGATTAGCATGGATTGCGATAAGGAGGCCTCGCGTGTAATCCAATTGATGCCTCCCTGGAAAGCGGGCAAACAAAATGGCAGAGCCGTACGGGTACGATTTGTACTTCCGGTCAACTTTAAGCTGGCCGACTAATTTAAGTCTATGAGAACCGGATCAGAATACAATTCGTCGGGCCTCCAGGCGATCATGAAATACTTCGAGGTATTCATGTCCATCATCTATGCCCTGCTGGGCATCGCTATTCTCTGGAAGTCTCAGGAACTCTTTACTATTCCGGCAGCTTATTCAATTCCCCTGGGAAGCACCCTGATCGCCTATGCTATTTTTCGGGGATACCGGGTTTATCGAAAATATTTCTAGGGGGAGCTAATTGTGAAAGCGAAAATATTTTTCCTCTTCATTGGATGTACATTGCTTTTCGGCTGCCGGGAGCGTGATAAACACGGAAAAATATTGGATAACCCAACTTCCGGAGCCATCAAAATTGCCGTGGACGAATCCCTCCGTCCATTATTGGAAACCGAAGTGGACACCTTTCTGGGCACCTATCACTACGCCTCGATCGAGGCCACGTATACTTCCGAGGCAGACGCCGTTGACGCCTTACTCAAAGACAGTGTACGATTGGCGATTATTACCAGGAGGCTGACCAAAGAAGAGGCTGATGTGTTTGTACAACAGCAAATCATCCCCCACCAAACCAAGATTGCGAAGGACGGTGTGGCACTCATCCTCCACAGGGATAACCCCGACAGCGTAATTCAATTCAACCAATTCCAAGCCATCGTTGAAGGCAAGATTACACAATGGAAACAATTGAATCCCCAGTCAAAACTTTCAAGCCTTGAGGTGGTTTTTGACCACCCGCAGTCAGGTATTATTCGTTTTCTCAACGACTCCGTTCTCCGCGTTGCAAAATTGCCACAAGACTTTTACGGAGTAAATAACAATAAGGCGGTAGTGGATTATGTGTCGAAAAAACCGAATGCCCTCGGATTGATTGGCGTAAGCTGGATCGGCGACCGGGATGATTCCTCAACGAATCAATTTCTCAAGACCATCCGTGTGGCCCGCATTGGGCGGTCTGGCGAAGCGGTACAACCCTACCAGGCATACCTCGCCGATGGCCAATATCCCCTTCGCCGGGATGTATTCATCATTAGTCGCGAAGCCAGAGCAGGACTGGGCAGTGGGTTTACGGCCTTTGTGGCCGGGGACAAGGGACAGCGAATTGTATTAAAATCGGGCATGGTTCCTGCTACAATGCCCATACGAATAGTAGTAATCAATAAAAATAAATTCCAATAGTTTTATGAGAAGAATAATGAATTCAAAGCCAGGCGGAACAACCCAGGACAGAGCGGTTTCGTATTCCCTGACCTTGTTGTTGACCTGCATTATTACGTTGGCTCAAAGTCAAAATCCGATAAACCCCAGCGTACCCAAGGCGCTGTACCTGG
>JAYVEZ010000282.1:0-3617 GCA_043773645.1 Cytophagales bacterium | reverse complement strand
TGATTGTGAGCGACAAGATTGCTGCCCATTACAACGACCGACCCTTGATGCTCGGACTTACCTATTCCGCGCACCCGGTTGGATGTGCTGCAGCTTTGGAGGTTTTGAAAATCTATGAAGAAGAGCACATGGTTGAGAATGCTGCCTCCATGGGCAAATACATTGAACGTCGGGTTGAGGAGATGAAGAAACACCACCCAAGCATCGGCGATTTCAGAAACACCGGACTATTGGGTTGTATTGAATTGGTGAAGAACAGAAAGACGAAGGAGCCGATGGCTCCCTTCAATGCCAAGCCCGATGAAATGGCCATCATGAATAAAGTCGCGGCCAAACTCAAGGAACTGGGCATGTACACTTTCGTGCGCTGGAACTATATCTTTATCGCACCACCTTTGTGCGTCACCCAGGAACAAATCGAGGAAGGTCTGGCGATGATCAGCACGGCGATTAAAATTGCGGATGAATTTGTGGTGGCATGAAAATTCACTTTGGCATGAGACAACTCCGACTCTTAGTATTGATTTCATGCTCGCTTCTTTCTTTTGGAATTTCTGCCCAGCGTCCAAATATTTTATTTGTCCTGGCGGATGATATGAGTTTTCCTTTTGCCAGTGTTTATGGCAACACCGTTGTCTCGACTCCCAACATGGAAAGAATTGCTTCCCATGGAGTGACATTTACCAATGCATTCTGTGCATCGCCATCGTGTACACCGTCGCGTGCCGCAATCCTTTCGGGACGCTATCCTCACAACCTCGGTGAAGCCGTAAACCTTACGGGAAAGTTGGACGTGGCAGTCCCCACGTATGTTAAGTTGCTGCAACAAGAAGGATATGCTGTGGCTTATGACCGCAAGGGCTGGGGGCCCGGCGATTTCAGGAAAATGGGTTACGCTGAAAATCCTGCAGGAACTCAAAAAGTATTCGGTGAGTTTCTAAAAGAACTTCCATCCGAAAAACCATTCTTCTTTTGGTTTGGTACGAACGATCCCCACCGCACATTTCCATTTGGCAGCGGAAGAAAGAGCGGTATAGACCTTGCGAAGATTGAAGTCCCCGCTTTTTTGCCAGACACCCCGGAGATACGGGGAGACATGGCGGATTATTTTTTTGAAATAAACCGCCTGGATAAAGAGCTCGGCGATCTGCTGGACCTGTTGGAGAAATCCGGCAGACTGGAAAATACAATTGTCATTGTTGCGGCAGATAATGGCATGCCGTTCCCGCATGCAAAGGCCAATCTCTATGATTATGGTACAAGGATACCGCTGATCATCGGAAGCTTTTCCTCCAAAGTCTTGCAACATCAGAGAAATGAATCATTTGTCAACCTGATTGATCTGACGCCTACATTTCTTGATTGGGCAGGCGTCAAAACCAAGCCGACCATGGACGGGATAAGTTTGATCCCCGTGCTCACTGGAAAAAAATCCGTCCACCGTACGGAAGTTTTTTTGGAACGTGAACGTCATTGTCTAGCCCGAAATGAAATGAATAGGGGTGCAGGCTATCCCATGCGCGCCATCCGCACGGCCGACTATCTATATATTCTGAACTTAAGACCAGACCGCATGCCCGGGGGAGATGAATCAATTCCCGGAACTCCTTCTGTGTTTGGTGACGTGGATGGTGGTCCCAGCAAAGCTTATATCCTTGACAACCGGACCGATGCACAGGTCAAGCCCTATTATGAATTGGGTTTTGCGAAAAGACCTGCAGAAGAATTGTATTTGGTAAAGAATGACCCATACAACATTCACAACCTGGCGGGCGACCCACTGTTTGAGAAAAAGAAACTTGAATTGAGAACCAGACTGAATAAGTGGATGAAGGAAGAGAACGATCCCCGATTGAATGGCGGTGGCGATGAGATCGATCGCTACAAATCTACAACAACTGCCTGGATAACCATGTGGGGTATCGTATTCGTGGACGAAAAATAATCGCAACCCAATGCCTAATTCCTAATGCCCAATACCTAGTACCCAATGCCTGACCTAGAACACAAAAGCAGTTCCCTCTACAGCGAAGACCTCGCTCCGGTTCCCTTGTCTAAGCGAACATGGAACACATGGAACTATGCGGCCCTTTGGATCAGCATGAGTCTCTGCATCCCCACCTACATGCTGGCAAGTTCACTCATTGATGGTGGTATGAATTGGTGGCAATCGGTCCTCACCATTTTTCTGGGAAATACGGTTGTATTGATTCCTATGATATTGAATGGTCATGCCGGCGCCAAGTATGGTATTCCATTTCCAGTCTTTGTGCGCGCCAGTTTCGGAACCCGGGGTGCCAACATTCCGGCGATGTTAAGGGCGATTGTTGCGTGTGGGTGGTTTGGCATCCAAACCTGGATAGGAGGTTTTGCCTTGTTTCAGCTTTTCCGGCTGTGGATACCAGCACTGGAAACATTGCCTTCGATTCTTCCGGCATCCTTTGGCCTTGAAACCGGTCCGGCGATCTCGTTCTTCTTGTTCTGGCTCCTGAACATGTATGTCGTTTACCGCGGCGTGGATAGCATCAGAAAATTATTGGTATTCAAAGCATTCTTTCTTCCATTCGCAGCACTTGCCTTGCTATTTTGGGCCGTGTCCGCTGGGCATGGGTTAGGTCCGATTTTGCAACAGCCGTCCAGGTTCAGCACCTCTGCGGATTTCTTCAAATTCTTTTTTCCGGCCCTCACCGGCATGGTAGGCTTCTGGGCAACACTTTCACTAAATATTCCCGACTTTACCCGGTATGCAATCAATCAGAAGGCACAGATCCAAGGACAAATCATTGGGCTCCCTTCATCGATGACACTGTTTTCATTTATCGGAGTGGTTGTGACATCAGCCACAACCATTGTCTATGGTACCACGATTTGGGACCCGCTCGTGCTTGCCGGAAAATTTGACAGTAAAGTGTTGGTAAGCTTTGCGATGATTGCTGTGGCCATTTCGACTTTGGCTACCAACATTGCTGCCAATATTGTAAGTCCAGCCAATGACTTTGCAAATCTTGCCCCGGCCAAAATCAATTTTAGGATGGGCGGATACATGACGGGTATCATTGGCATTCTTATTTTTCCATGGAAGCTGGTTGCCGATCCATCGGGATACATCTTTACCTGGCTGGTGGGATATTCCAGCTTGCTTGGACCTGTGGGAGGCATTATGATTGTGGACTACTATTTCATCAGGCGTCAGCAACTGAATGCGGAAGCCTTGTATGACCCCTTCGGGGTTTATTGTTACAGGAATGGATTCAATGCGGCTGCACTCATTGCATTGGTCGTTGGAATTCTTCCGAATGTGCCAGGTTTCTTAATTACCATCAAAGCAATTCCTCTTGACAGCGTACCCATGTGGATTTCCCAACTCTACAACTATGCGTGGTTTGTAGGTTTCGGGGTAAGCGGATGTGTGTACATGATCGCAATGAAATCATTCAAAACAATTATCAACGCTAACAATACGCGCTATGTCACTGCTCATTAAGAACGGACGAGTGATCACCGCTACGGATGATTACGTGGCCGACATTTTTATCGAAGGAGAAACAGTTACTTCCATCGGAAAGAGTTTGGCCGTGAATGCGGACAAAATAATCGACGCCTCGGGAATGTTGGTG
>JAYVEZ010000281.1:0-9514 GCA_043773645.1 Cytophagales bacterium | reverse complement strand
TTTTGTTGAACAAAAGCACCTGTGGAATTCGGAATGACTCTGCGCTGACCAGAAATCGATCAATAAAACCAAGGGATGTTCGCGGTTGTTTGATGGTAGCGATTAACAAGACCTGATCAACGTTAGCGGCAAGGACATGGCTATGCCCTGTTTTTTTTACCGACTGCCGCAACATGTGATTGTCCCGTGCCTTTACTTCCGTGATGGAAGTATCGTCCTGATGAATGAGCAACTCAACCCGGTCTCCCACAGCCACCGGATTGGTCTCCTTGGCAGCATCCAGCCTCAATTTCCCCTGAAGACGGCAATTGTATTTTTTTCCATCATACCCCATGACCTCATACCAGGAGCCGGTCGATTTCATTACACGGCCTTCCATTACGCGAGGATTTTTTTTGAATAGGCCATAATCTTTTCGGTCGCCCCCAGGTTCTCCGATACATATTGGCGGGTAACTTCACATGCCAGGAGGAACGTTTCAGGGGAGTTGGTCATCAATTCATATTTTGACTTCAGGTCGATGAAATTGCCTACTTCGAAGGCACCTCCCCGCATGACAAGGTCTACAGCCTCCTGGTATTTTTGAAATGCTTTGTTCCCAAAAAAAATGGGGATGCCGTAGCAAGCCGCTTCCAGGATGTTATGGAGCCCCTGTCCAAAGGCTCCGCCAATGAAGGCGAATTCACCATACTGATACAAACGCGAAAGCATCCCAACATTATCAATGATCATGATGGAAGCCCCCTGCACCGAAGTGACATCGGCGTTCGAATATCGGATGGCCTTACCTTCTACGGATTTTTCAATCGCTTGAATGAACCCCTCCTGAATTTCATGGGGGGCGATGATGAACTTGATCCGGTTCTGGTTTTCATTGATGAAGGGATACAGAATTTCCATGTCTTCCGGCCAGGCGCTACCGATGACCATCAGCTTTTGTCCATCCTTGAATTGAGTGACCAGGGGTATTTCGGTTGCTTTTTGAATACCCTGATTGACGCGGTCGAAACGCGTGTCGCCTGCCAACGTCACTTCCGTAATGCCTAGGGACTGTAGTAAATCGACCGACTCTTTATTCTGCACGAAGAAATGTGAGAAAGATCCCAGCATGGTTCTGAACAGTGAACCAGTAGCCTGAAAGAAAATCTGTTCAGGCCGAAAGATGGAGGAGATCGATAGTAACGGAACCTTGCGTTTGTTTAGTGCGGAAGTATAGTGGTACCAAAATTCATACTTCACAAATACCGCCATAGCGGGACGGATGTTTTCGGCAAACCAGGTTGCATGCTTCGGCGTATCCCATGGAAGGTAGAATACGAAGTCGGCATGTTCATAGTTCTTTCTTACTGCAAAGCCTGAAGGTGAGAAAAAAGTCAGTAATATTTTTATTTCGGGCCTCCATGCTTTCATGGCCTCCATGACCGGCCGACCTTGCTCAAATTCTCCCAGGGAAGCGCAATGGAACCATACCAGGGTAGAAGGCTGTTTGAGGGGAAACGTTTTTTGGAGTATGTCAACTTGTTCGCGCCGACCTTGCCGGAAAGCTTTTGCCTTTGGATTGAACCATGCAGCCATTGCATAGGCGAAACGAAGCAGTAAAATACCTGTATTGTAAAGAATCAGCATGGTAATCGCGCCTTCAAAGATAGAATTTGCATTCAATCTTGGGTAAACTCTTTCCTGTAGAAAACTTTCTGTATTTTAGTTCCTACACAGCGCTTATGACCCTACAGTTTCTCGGAGCGGCAAGAACGACCACCGGCTCCATGTATTTGCTCACGGTGAATGGTAAAAAAATCTTGCTTGAGTGTGGGTTGTACCAGGGGAAACGGGCGGAGTCAATTGAAAGGAACCTGCATTTCCCTTTTGATCCTGCCTCCCTCGATGTGGCCATCCTCAGCCACGCACACATTGACCATTGCGGCAATTTTCCGAATCTGTACAAGCAGGGTTTCAGAGGTAATATATTCTGTACCCATGCTACCCAAGACCTTGCCTCTATTCTGTTACAGGACTCTGCCCACATACAAGAATCCGACGCTGAATACGTGTCCAAAATCAGGGCCCGTAACCACGAAGCCCCTGTCGCCCCATTATATACCAGAGAGGACGCGGAAAAAGTAGTCCGGCAATTTGTCGCCATCGGCTATGACCGACCCATTATAATAGCCGAAGGAGTCACACTTCAATTTATTGATGCAGGACATATTCTTGGATCAGCCCAGGTGGTGCTGGACGTTCGTGAAGGGCCAAAGCAGTTTCGCTATTTATTTACAGGCGATGTAGGCCGGGGGGGCGATCCGATCTTACGCGATCCACAAGGCGCGCAAGATGTCGATTACTTACACATTGAAAGCACCTACGGCAATCGTTTGCACCAATCCAAAGGCGGTGACGCGGATGAACAGGTGGGGGAAATTGTACAAAAGGTCTTCACACATCATGGGAAGGTTATTGTTCCGGCATTTGCGGTTGGAAGAACGCAGCAGATTGTATGGGCCATCAATAAATTATTAAGAAAGAAATCCATGCAGCCGGTTCCTGTCTTTGTGGATAGTCCATTGGCTGTCAATGCCACAGAGGTGTACAGACTTCATCCCGAATGTTTCAACAGTGAGATATATCAATATCTAATGAGTGAAGGAAATCCCTTTGAGGCACCCAATGTTACTTATGTCAGGGACGTGGCACAGTCGCGAAAAATTAATTCTCTCAAAGGTCCCATGATGATCATCAGTGCTTCGGGCATGGCTGAAGCGGGAAGGATCTTGCATCACCTGAAAAATAACATTGGTGATCCAAATAACCTGATACTTTTCATGGGCTATTGCGCTGAGTACACCCTGGGCGCGAAAATCAGAAACGGTCAGTCGCCAGTCAATATTTTCGGAGAACCCCACGAGGTAAGGGCCCAAATTGCATCCATGGATTCGTTGTCGGGCCATGCGGACAAAAATGAATTGGTACAGCACCTGGGGAGAGTCAAGGGAAACCTGAAAAAGATTTTTGTTACCCACGGAGAAGAGGAGCAAGCGCTTCCATTTGCAGAGACGTTGAGAAGCCTGCGGCCGGGCGCTGAAGTGCTGGTGCCTACCAAAGGTCAGCAAGTGGAGATCTAGCTTCTTTCTGCCGGGTTATTATCCACAATCCAAGTTACCTTTTTTACCGGGACTGAATTTAGTTTGTATTTGAGAAGATTGGACTTGGTCCAGTTTTCAGGATCATTTTCCTTTTGTACCTTTCCTTTGTAAAACCATCATCTTATGAAAAAGATTATTGTGTCATTGGTGATTGTGAGCAGCCCCGTGTGGCTGTTTGCACAAAAAGATATTGCGAAATTTTTCCCTGCCGCCGCCGTTACAACGGGTGGCGCAAGCAATGTCCAGCAATTGGTGGGTGGCTACATTTCACCCATTGCGGAAGACTTTGGCTCCTTGGGTAATGGAGGTTGGTACACCACAGCAGCCACCCATAAAAGATTTGGGTTTGATCTGAATGTTACGATGAACGCCATTTCCGCGAAGAGCGATTCAAAATATTTCAACCCCGGAAGCATGAATTTGCAGGGTATACAATATGACGGGTCAACTTCCGGGAGTGCGCAATCGCCTTCGGTATATGGACCCGAGAGTGAATTTCCAAGATTCCATTATACTGGAACCCCAGGCCCGGGTTCTAATGCTCCCCTTGTTTTTATAGGCCCTTCAGGTGCCAATGTTTCCAAGGATGTTCCTATTGGCAGTGTTGTAGTTCCTACGCTGCAAGGTGGACTTGGATTGTTTGCAAACACTGATCTCAGGTTCCGATATACGCCCGCGGTAAAAATTGGCGGTACCCAATTGAATAACTGGGGCGTCGGGATTATGCATGACATCAAGCAACATATTCCTGGAATCAAGATGTTGCCTTTTTCTCTATCCTTGTTGCTTGCCTACACGCAACTGACTGCAAAAACAGACCTAAGCGGTTATTACACGGGAAGCGGTCAGGAAGGAGTTGGTGACACCAAAGCGTATACCGCTCAAATCCTGATTAGTAAGAGCCTGGCAATTGTTACTTTCTATGGCGGAGTGGGTTATAACAAGTCCACCACTTCCTATGCAGTCAATGGAACCTATAATGTGAACTTTGCCGTCATTACGCCCGCTATTCCTGCAACACCCATCACGCCGGCTATTCCTGAAATAACCGCACCTTTGATAGCACCTGTTACCCTTTCTCAACCCTTCAAGCAGGATTTTTCAAGCAACGGGGTTCGTTTTACAGGCGGCGTACGTTTTAAGCTAGGACCCATTATACTCAATGGGGACTATACCTTTGTGAACAACAAGGGACTCTATTCCATGGGATTCGGAGTAACAGTCCGCTGATATATAAGATCTATTTGAACGGCCCTTGTTCCGATTTAGGAATGAGGGCTTTTCTTTGAAAGACCTGATACGAATGATTGCCTACTTTCCAATAAACGAAGGTTTCCTTTTTTCAATGAACGCCTTCATGCCCTCCTTTTGGTCCTGGCTCGCAAACGTGAGATAGAAATTCTTGCGTTCAAACATCAGCCCTTCATCGAGGAGCGTTTCAAAAGAACGATTCACTGCTTCTTTCGCCAACTGCACAGCCACGGGTGACATCTGTGCAATTTCTTTGGCCAGGTTGATCGCTTCCTGAAGGTAGAATTCCACAGGCACAACTTTGATGACAAGCCCATAGAAGAGGGCTTCCTCTGCCGACAGGAATCTGCCAGTCAGTATAAGTTCCATGGCTTTAGCCTTGCCCAAGGCTTTGGTTAATCGCTGCGTGCCACCGGCACCTGGAATAGTTCCCAACTTTATTTCGGGCTGGCCGAATTTAGCGGACTCGGAAGCAATAATCATGTCGCAGGTCATGGCAAATTCACAACCGCCACCCAACGCAAAACCAGATACGGCTGCGATGATTGGTTTTTTTGTTTTTCGAATTTGGTCCCATGTGCTGAACTGATCCAGCATGAGCATATCGATCGCACCTTTATCAGCCATTTGTTTGATGTCCGCACCAGCGGCAAATGCCTGCTCGTTGCCCGTGATGATGATGACCCGTACGGAGTCATCCTGATCCAAACGGTGCAAGGTGTCGCGCACTTCCTGCATCAATTGCGGATTGAGCGCATTCAATTCCTTTGGACGATAGAGTTCTATCAATGCGATGAACGGTGCCTTTTGATCGGTTACTTTAATGAATTCCATGGTGACATATTTGATTTTTAAACTTAAGCTTTTTTATTTTCTATGGCCGAAGGAGAATTGACCAAAAACCCGGAATGGGTATAAAAAAACACCCCGTCCCGACAAATATCGGGATCGGGGCATTTCCAAACCTTAAAGCGGATAAAAAAAGTGCTATGCGTGTTTTTATTCCCTCGGTAGGCCGATTGTAACCATGGGGTGCCTATTTTTAACAAATTCTTCTGTCGATGACCCGTATCCTGTTTGTATGCCTGGGCAATATTTGCCGATCCCCCCTGGCGGAGGCCATTTTTAAGCGGGAGATCGGGAGGGTGAGGCTTCAGGGGGAATTCGATGCTGAGTCATGCGGTACCGCCAATTATCATGTGGGAGATCCTCCGGATCCGCGCACCATCCTGAATGCTTCAAAAAACGGGACAGCCATTCGGCATATCGGTCGACAATTTGAACTTGCCGACTTTGATCTATTTGATATGATCCTGCCCATGGACACCAGTAACCGGACCAACCTCCTGCGACTTCCGGGTGCTGAAAACCATCGGCATAAAATCAGACTCATGAGGATGTACGATCCGCAAGACCGGGGTGCGGATGTTCCAGACCCTTATAATGGCAACGAGCAAGACTTCCAGGAAGTGTTTGATATTCTGGATCGATCCGTGAAAAATCTTGTTGCTTCGCTGACGGCTGGTGGAAAAGAAAATTCCTAGTGTTTTAATAAAACCTGTAGGGTGCTTCTCGAAGATTGCTCGAGTATGACGCCGGCCTTTTTTCGGTAGGCTTCGAAAGTTTGCGCGTCATAGTTTTTTACTGTAATCAAAGTAAGGCCGGTATTGTAGTAAACCTCAAATTGCCTGGCCAGCAAATCAATCAGTTTCAGCACCTGGTCTTCCCGAAAGTCAATGCAGAATGAAAATGAGATGGCCGAGTTCTGCATTAGATTGATTTTAATATTCAATTCCGACAAAGCGTTAAAAATGAAACTCAGTTGTTGCTCGTGTATAAATGTATAGTCTGTAACCCGGCATGAAACAAGACATTGATTGTCTTTAAAAACAATCAGGGGCGGGAGATGCTCCACTTTAATCTCGTGAATAATTGTGCCAGGCAAGGATGGATCATCAAAACTTTTGACCAGCAGTGGAATATTTTTATTCGCCAGTGGCTTGATCGTTTTCGGATGAATGACAGATGCGCCGTAATAGGTCATCTCGGCCGCTTCACGGTAGGGGAGTTCTTCAAAAGTAATTGCCTCCGCCAATCTTTTTGGATCTGCATTCATTACACCCGGAACATCTTTCCAAATGGTAACAGATGATGCCCCCAAACAGGCTGCGAATATTGCGGCACTGTAATCCGATCCTTCCCGACCGAGCGTGGTTGTCAACCCCTCCGGACTGTAGCCAATGAATCCTTGGGTAAGAATTATTTTAGCATCCAGGATTGGTTTCAGATTTCCAATATTCTTTTCAGTGGATGACCAATCTACCTTTCCTTCGCGGTAGGTTGAGTCGGTTGCTACGTATTTCCGGGCATCGGCCCACTGAACTGGTAACCCCGACAGGATTAGAAATTCGGAGACAACAATGGATGAAAGAATTTCCCCGATCGAAACAACCTGATCGTACAATGTATCATAGTTCATGGCTGTCTTGACTTTGACGGGGAGCGAGTCGAATTCGTTCGCTACTTTTTTCCATACATGATGGCCGGGCGGAAATAGTTCCTGTAGCACGACTTCGTGATAGCTGCGAATGGCCTGGAGATCCCGCGCGAAATCCTTCCCGGAGTGGATATGATCTGCTATTCGTTCGAAGGCATTGGTGGTCTTGCCCATGGCTGAGACGACCACCAGGAGGTTTTCACCCTGATATCCCTTGATGATGTTGACTACCTGACGGATGGCATTGGCATTGCGGACCGAGGCTCCTCCAAACTTGAATACCTTCATGGATAAATCACGCTTTTTGGTTGTTCTAAATCGTTTGCGCTGTAACTTTGGGCCTGAAATTACCTGCGAATTAAACATTTTATGGAACAGTCCCGCATTGCCCATTCCATTGGTATCGCCCTGGACCGGTTTATCAAGAACAACCAGGAGCAATTTCAGTACGCCAGCGGGGAATTGTCTCAGCTTTTGAGGGATATCGCGTTGGCCTCCAAAGTGGTGAACCGGGAGGTAAACAAAGCAGGGCTCATCGACATCATGGGCGCCATTGGCTCACAGAATTCAGGAGGGGATGAGCAGCAGAAACTGGATGTGCTTGCCAACATTAGGTTCACAAGAGCCCTGACCAAAGGGGGTGAAGTATGCGCGTTGATTTCCGAAGAATCAGAATCATTTGTTGATTTGAACAATGAAGGAAAATACGTAATCGCCATTGACCCGTTGGATGGCTCCTCCAACATTGATGTGAATGTTTCCATCGGAACCATCTTTTCAGTCTACCGGAGGAAAAGTCCTACAGGCACTCCCATTCGCGAAGAAGATATTCTGCAAAAAGGAAGTGAGCAGGTGGCATCTGGTTACATCCTGTACGGCTCCTCAACGATGCTGGTTTACACGACAGGCCATGGTGTGAACGGGTTTACCTACGAGCCGACCCTGGGTGAATATTTTTTGTCGCACCCGGACTTGAAAATGCCTGAAGAGGGAAAAATTTTCTCTGTCAATGAAGGCCCCGCCAATTCATTCCCGAATTCGGTCAAAAAATATGTTCAGTTCTGTAAAGACAAGGAGACCTACGTTGCCAGATACATTGGTTCGCTGGTGGCGGATTTTCACCGCAACATGTTAAAAGGTGGAATCTATATTTACCCGGCGAACACCCATCATCCCGCCGGCAAACTGCGACTCATGTATGAGTGCAATGCACTCGCGTTCATCGCGGAACAAGCAGGAGGCAAGGCAACGGATGGCAAGGGCAGGATTCTGGACATTGAGCCAAAGACGCTACATCAGCGCACGCCGTTTTATGTGGGTTCATTAAGAATGGTAGAAAAAGCGGAAAGCTTTAGCCGGGAATAATTAAGCCGAACTTTTTTCCTCTTCAGCCTTCTTTTCTTCAAGAATTTCTGGCGCGTATTGCTTAATAATCGTGAACCACTTTATCATTTTCTTAATGTCCGATACGTATACGCGGTCCTCATCAAATTCGGGCAACACTGATTTCATAAAGGCTTTCAACTCGGAGGGATCGGAATTCGCGTCAACACCCAGGTCTGCACTGAATTCTTTGTTGATCTTCCGAAGTACATCCCCCAGGGGGGTCGTGCCTTCTTTGGTCCGTGTATAAATTGAAATTTCTTCCAGCAGCGACAGCCGATGGCTTGCACTGGCGACGAGTTTGGTCTTCTCTTCATCCAATGACTCCAGCAGCACCGTGGTTTTCCCCGGTTTTACAATTTTGAAAAGTCCTCCCTTGCCTGATACACTTGCTAAATCTTTCAATTCCATAAAAAATATTTTTATTGAGCCATCTTGTGGCTTACTCGCCGAAGCTGTTTCAGCGTAGGTGGGGCAAAATTAAGAATTTAATCAAAGGACAAAAGAGATTGGATATAAGCCAGCAGTTCTTCCCTGCCTTTGCGCTCTTCCGAGGAGGTCAGGAATATCGGTGGCATCTCTTCCCAGGTGGCTTCTAACGTTTGTTCCCACTTTTTCTTCGATGCCATCAGGTGATTTAACGAAAGTTTATCTCCCTTGGTAAAGACCAGGGCGAAAGGAAGTCGCTGTTCTCCCATCCATTGAATAAACTCCAGGTCGATTTTCTGGGGTTCATGTCTGGGATCCAGCAATACAAAAGTTGTTATTAGGTTGGTGCGTTTTTTCAGGTAGGTCTCAATCATGGATCCCCAGGACCTGTGCTTGCTCCGGGTAACACTCGCATACCCATAGCCTGGCAAGTCAACGAGGTACCATTCTTCATTGATGAGGAAATGATTAATCGTCTGCGTTTTGCCAGGGGTAGAGGAGGTTTTCGCGAGATTCTTACGGTTCACCAACAGGTTAATCAGGGAGGATTTTCCCACGTTGGAGCGTCCAATGAAGGCAAATTCGTGCTTTACCGGCTCTGGGCACTTCGAAGGATCGGTGTTACTGACTTTAAAATCGGCTGAATGTATGACCATGGTGGGTTTGCGCGACAAAAATACCAATAAGAACGGGGGAATTTTAATTTTAGGAAATTGCGCCGATGACTGATGAACATGCCCTCGATGAAGACAAGTTTGCCCTTTCCTGGAAAGGGTTGTTGCTGGTCGTGGGGCTTGGCCTTGGCTTATTGGCT